>NZ_JALNUL010000106.1:0-6113 GCF_026540775.1 Methylobacterium sp. GC_Met_3 | reverse complement strand
CTCGTTAAGACAGCAACAGGTTTAAAAAGCTTATTCCTACTGAGGCAACACTTTCGCGGCCCCGTTGTTAGGCGCAGACGCATTACAACTAACGATTGTGTATCTTCACATACGAGTCCAAAAGCATTTTTGTCAGAGCGCCCCGCCTCCGCCGTGCCCCTCGCAGGCACTTGCCCGCTGATTGCTTAGCATTCACCGCCACCACGTCGTCTTGACCAAGCGCAGCATAGCGAACGTCGCTCCGGCCCATAGACCGAACGGCACAGGGCCGAACCACGTCATCACGGGATCCGGCCCATCTTGCATCACGCCCGAGTTTCGCGAGCGTGCGCGTATTGGGTTCGAAATTCTGAAGCCGCTTAAAGCGTGAACAGGCTGGGGCCGGCCTCAGGAGACACGGCCGCGATTGTCCAGCCGAAGGCAGCCCTGGCAGTTCTCGCGGCCACTCCAGCCCCATCGGCGTGGAACGGCAACCCATCCGCCGCTGCTAACGTCGCTCAGCAGCAACGATAGCAGCCGGCCCAGCATCCGCACGGACACGACGAACATGCACGGGCCGATCAACGTCAACAGCAGCGCCGGCAACACAGACGACGTGATCGACCACCTAAAGCAGAGCCTCTGCGGGAGGGCCTACGCTATGGCGAGCACAAGCGGGCAGGCTTGATCCAAGGTGGCGCTGCGGAACGCGCAGTCAGCTACGGCGTAGAGCTACCCGGGAGGGGCCTCTATCAGGTCGCGTAGTTGGAGAACGCCATTGTCGCCGTCGACGGTTACATCCGCCGTGGCGGCGCGGTTAAACTGCTCGGCAAGCGACCGGTAACTCAAGGCCACGCCTCATTTTTTGCCAGCGGTGACGGCGTCCGTCCTGGTTAGACGGTTGCCGCGTGCGGTCCATGACACTACCTGCCGTCTCTGCGAGGTAGATCATGACTGCGTCAGCAAAGTTTCTGTCTGCGGTCGGCATCGCCTTTGTGGCTGGGGTAGCCAGCACGAGCGCGTACATGTCCCGTGGTGACGTCCGAACAGACGCCCCGGACCTGTCGCACGGCTCCGCGCCTTCTCTGACCGAGCGATTGCAGGCTGAAGCCCAGGGACGGTCACTGCCTTGGTCGGATCCAACCAAGGCTCCTATTTCGAAACCAGCTTCTCCGAAGCTTCGGTTCACCCCTGGCCCTACTGATGCATCTGCGGAGGGCTCTACCTCCGACGCTGGTGGAAAAAGAGGGCCAATCCCACAAGCTATGCCGGTGCCCACGCCTGTGCAGCCGCTGGATGACGGTGGCAGACGTCGCGAGATCAGACTTGCGGAGAGGGCCAGACAAGCCCTGCCTGCGTTGGCCGTCGAAAGGGTCCGGCCAGCGCCACAGGAGCCTTCTCAGCACGCCCTCAACGAGGAGAGAGGGAGTTCCCGCCCTCAGGTCGCCAACATAGCTCGCCCCACGTCGAAGCCACATTCCGCCCCGTCTCGGAACCTGCCATCGCTCGATGCCGTCGGCGAGGCTCGACTGACCGCCCGACGACCCGAGCCCAGTCAAGCGCGCCCCGCAAGCCCTTACAGAACGGTACGACTAGCGGGTCGCGATGGGTTTGGTGTGGACGCCCCCCTACTGGGCCGCTCGCGTGAGTTTCACGTGGAAGCATCCGACTGGTCGTCCGAAGGTCAGCGACGCGCAGGGCCGCGTCGGAACGTTGCTGCTTCGGATGGTCTGATGCGCTGGCTCTCCGGACCCGGTGGCCGTTTCTAAGGTTTTCCCGCCCCCGCACAGGAGTCGCGTCTATGCTGAGGCCGTTCCTTCCGCTGCTTTGCGCCTGCCTTGCGCTAAGTTCGTCCCAGGCGCTGGCGTTATCGGGGGCTGAGATGCAGCGGCGCACGGCCACTATCGCCGAGCGCTACCTCGCGATCTGGTCGTCCAACGACGGCGGCGCAGTCGCAGGCGTACCGTACATGTACGGACCGACGGTGGAATTCTACGGTCGTCCCTACACGCAGGAGCAGCTCGTCAACGAGAAGCGGGCCGCCATTCGACAGTGGCCGCTGCGCCGGTACGCTATTCGACCCGGGACCCTGCGTGTGGTCTGCAACGTGGCCCAGGCGAAGTGTGCAGCGCGCTCGGTCATCGACTTCGAGGTAGCCAACCCAGCCAGGGGTACGCGCAAAGCGGGCTCTGCACGGTTCGACCTTGGCGTTAGCTACGCGGGTCGGCAGCCACGTATACTGTATGAGGGTGGAAGCTTAGGCCGTCGCCGCGAGGGTTGAGGTTCGGCACAACGGCGACGCCGACGGCCCGCAGCGCGTCGACGGCATCGAGGACGGGGTCACTGTCATCGATCATGCCAGCGCGATCAGCATCCAGGCGCGCGCCTTCGCCTCGAGGAAGATGACGCCAGCAGCAGTCAGTTCGGGCCTTTAGCCTTCCCGGCCGCGTGGCTCGCTCGCCAAGTGAAATAGGCGACGGCCAGCAGCGTCAGGAATAGTCCGGCCCACGAGCCGCCCTCCGAGACCTTCGCAACGAACCATTCCGTCGGTGTCGGCGCCGCGGGATCCTGTAACCAGCCAACCGCCATCACCGTGGTCGCGAGCAGGGCGAGAACAAGCAGAACCAGGTTCATGACCGTCATCAGTTCGCTCCCTCTGGATCCTCACGGTGCCGCACGTAGCCCTGGCCGGTGAGCCAGTCCGTAAGGGCGAAGCGGATCACTGTGCGTTCCTTCATTCCAGCGGGCTGCCGATGAACTCGGGCTGCCCAGGCGGGCGGTAAAAAGCTCGCTGGGCGGGACACCATGTAGCTGCACCCTCGCGCTTGATCGCATTGATGAACTCGGGCCTGACGCGGTCGACCGTCCGACGCAAGGTGTCGGTGCCAAACCGCTCGACGCCGTCCTGCACAATCCAGCCCTGAACTTCGGTCAGCCGCTTGCGATCGAGAAGGTAAAAGGGCCCGCAGATCGGCTCGATGAGCATGATCCTGGCGACGGACCGGGCCGATTTCATCAGCATCTCGTCGGCAGTCTGAGCGTTGGTCAGCGTAGGCAAGAGGGCGGCCGCCGACATGAGAGCAAGAACCGCCTTTCTCACTTCAGGTAGCCCTTTACCTTCAGGTGCTCGGAGAGAAGCATCAGCTGGCTTCCTCGGTCTTCCTCGGCCGCCCCCCGGCCCCTCGCCGTTCTCGTCGATGCAGCCGGCGGGATCCAAAGCGGTTGATGCTACTCCGCGGCTACGCGCTGGCGGGCGCTGCGACCGACGAGATCACGGGCAATTGCGAGAAGAGCTCGACGGTCATCCGTGTCTGCGATGCCGTGCCAGAGGCGAAGCAGTTCGGCCATATCCGCGGTGTCAGACTTGGAAGATGGCTGCCCAAAGAAATGCTCGACCGGCACCTCAAGGGCGGCAGCAACACGCTGCAGCTGTGCGTTGGCTTGCGCCGCACGGGCCGGCGATGGAGCGTCGTTCGGCATGCTCATGATCTCCATCGGTTACGCAACTGGCGAGGGATAATACACGTGCCGATTGAGGAGCACGGACCCGCATGCAATTGGGGTATGCATCATTTCAACCGCATACCACACCCGTGTAACCGTCGGTTGTGCGGTTCTCTCGGACACGTGATAGCTGCCCGGCAAAACGAAGGGCGAGGTGATTGTGTCCGAGGAGGATGGGTCTGAGGCGATGCTGAATGCATGCCTCGCCGCTTATGAAGCTGTGAAGAAACACGGCACGAGCGAGATGCTACTGGCCGCCCGCATACTCCTCAGACTGGTTGGCGAGCAGATCGCCCAGGATCTTCAGAGTCCCATCATCAAAGCTGTCAACAAGAACACCGCTTAGCCGAGGTCTCGATCGCCATTGCCAGGCCTTGAAGGCTTCCTCAACGAGCGAACTCGTACATTGGTGGGTCCGGCAGGGCTCGAACCTGCAACCAGACCGTTATGAGCGGTCGGCTCTAACCATTGAGCTACAGGCCCTCGCCGTTCTCCTCGATCAAGATGACGCCGACGGCTTCGGGTCTAGTGCAAGGCCGCGCACGGACGACCTTGCCTCTTTACCGACAGTGGCCCGGATCAGAGATCGGGCACAGTCGCGTCGAGCCACTTAGCCGCCTCCAACAGCGTCCGGAATGTGTGCTTCTCGCGCTCGAACGGCGCCGGGAAGGGCTGGCTGTCATCCAGGGTCTCAGCCATCCAATCACCCTCTCTGCCGTCCTCGGACACGTCTCGGACGAGGCTGCCAACGACCTTGCCGTCGAGGATCAGATCGAAGCTGCCAGGGGCGAGGCGTTGAAGTGTGTAGGTCATCAAGTTTCCGGATTGGGAGCCGCACCATGCGACCTCACCACCGCAACGCCGGGCGAGGATGTCAGTTCGCGCCCTCAGGATCCTCGCGGCGATGCACGTAGCCTTGGCTAGCGAGCCTCTTAGGTTTCGGCGTTCTCACGCGCCAACCGCATCGCTTTAAGCCGCTCGGTGCGTTCCTCGATTTCCTGGCGTTCAGCCTCAATCTCGTTCCGAATTTCGATCGACGTAGCCTCGCGGGTCTCCGCTTTCAGTTGCGCGCTTGTGCGATCGGAATGGCGGGAAGCCTGGAAGTGAGACATACGCCCTCTCGTTGACCAACGTCGGCCGAGATAGGGCGCTTGTCCGTGCCGCCATCATCGGTTCGCCACCAGCGCCTCTTCCAAGAGGCAAGATCGCAGCATGGTCACGGGTGGCAGGGATCACCACTGGCCTACACGCGTTCGCTCTTGGTCTGAGCCAGGGATCGACAATGGAAGCCAGCGACCTGAAGTGCCGTCCGCCCTTTCGGGTGCTTACCTTCCGGGACAACCAAGAGGTAATCTCCGAGGACGTCGAAACCGAGATTGCCGCTCAGACCCGCTTCGCTTCGGCAATCGACCTATGCAAGACACGAGACGATGCGCACAGCCACCGGGTGGAGTTGCGTGCCGGCGGTGATGTCGTCGCGACGTGGCCGACGACCGAGCAATAGCGGGGAGGCTCCTGGTGAACAGCCTGCTGCCGAAGGCCGAGCGGATCGGCGCGGTTCTGACCGAGCAAGGTCAAACCATCGCGGTGGCGGAGTCCTCCTCCGGCGGCCTAGTCTCGGCGGCTCTGCTGTCAGTTCCTGGCGCCAGCGCATACTTCCTCGGCGGCGCCGTGGTCTACACGGCGGCCGCGCGGTCGGCCCTTCTCGGCATCGGCGAAGCTGAGATGTCCGGGCTGCGGTCGGCCTCCGAGTCGTATGCGCTACTCCTCGCCCGAGCAGTCCGCGAACGCCATGGCGCCACCTGGGGCATCGCGGAGACCGGCGCGGCCGGCCCGAGCGGCAATCGCTACGGTGATGCTGCCGGACACACCTGCATCGCGGTAAGCGGCCCGGTCGAGCGGGTCATAACAATCGAGACCGGTGAGGCTGACCGCGTGACGAATATGCGGTCGTTCGCCGCTGACTTGCTCGACCTGCTGGTCGAAGCGTTAGCTGGGGAGACGGCGGCGGCCTGACGTCTGCGATCTGACACTGCTGCCGGTCATAGTTATGGGATGCGCCAGCCCGTTGCCTGATCGATCGCGGACCCTTCACGGCCGCTGGAGGTCCAGCGATGCGGTGGGTCAACCCAGATCCTGCCGGCGCCCTTGGAGGATGGAGTTGCAGCCCCGACCCGGGCTTCAATTCGATCGGCAGTCTTGCTCGCGGCCGTGCCTTTACCTTTCGGCGCAATTGAGCCGGTTTGGACAGGCTCGACCGAAGCCCCCACCACTAGCTGGGACGGCATGGTCGAGGCAGGCAGTTTTGGCGCTTGGCCCATTACTGCCGCAGCCAGCCCAATGCCAGCCAGAACGAACGCGAGGCCATCAACGATTAGGTGACTGACCCTGGCCATCGCCCATGCTCCAGTCTTGGAGGGCGACAGCTAGCGCCGAACCTTTAACGATCCGGCGGCCGGAAACGAAAAACCTATCCCGACTTGCGTCAGGCAGCTTCAGCCCGTGACTCTTCAAACTACCATGCGTGCATAAGGTGGCCGCCGGCCAGGACGACGACGATGAGGGTCACGACCGAAACGGCGAGCTTCTGTGCCGATCTAGACGAACGGTCTGCGAGACGACGATGGGTG
>NZ_JALNUL010000105.1:0-6214 GCF_026540775.1 Methylobacterium sp. GC_Met_3 | reverse complement strand
CGGCCTCGGCATCGACGCGCTGGTTGCCTTGGATGACGATTTCATTGGCGTTCGCCCGTCCTGTGCACAACAGCGCGGTTAATCCAAGGGCTCCGGCGGCATAGGATGCGAAGGACTTGCTCTGGGGTGACGGCGCCTGAATGGCAAGGGGACAAGAGGAAATCACGAAGCATACTCGCAGCGTGCCGAAACATCAGGACGCCCCTTATCTGTGGGAAATTTGCCCACATCAATGGCCAAGTTGTGCAGCGGAGTGCGCTAAGACACTTCTCTGCTTCTAGGGTGTGAACCGAACCAGGGCGTTGCAGGGGTTGGCAAATTGCGATTCCAGGCAGCCGTTTGCGGCCTAGAGGTGGCGATGGCAAACCTGTTTTGGCTCTCGGACGAGCATTGGGCGGTGATTGAGCCGTTCATGCCCAGGGACCAGCCCGGACCCGAGCGGAAGGACGACCGCCAGATCATCTCCGGCATCCTGCACGTCCTGATGCCGGGCTGCCGCTGGCGTGATTGCCCGGCCGCCTACGGCGCGCGAACCACGGTCTACAACTGGTTTAATCGATGGTCGCGGTTCGGCTTCTGGACGGCGATGTTGGTGGCGCTGGCCAAGGCCGGATGGGCCGGCGACGCCATGCTGGCGCTCGTTGCGCTGCTGGCGGGCGGCCTGTCGGCGCACGCGCAGGGTTGCCCGAACTCCGGACGGGCAAGCCGGGCGATTACGCCTCGCATCTATCACCTTTGGTGTTCTCTGTGCTGACTTGCTCATCGTCGCAGTTTGAGAATTCGCTAAGGCGAGGAACACATAGGGGTGACGGCACGACGATCGACCTTGCGCGTGACTTCGCATCAGGGCTCATGCCAGCTCCCAAGCCGCGCGGTCTCGCATGAGTGCCGCCACAAAGGCGTGGTTGAGTTCGTGCCCCGGATGCGTGGCGGTAAGTCGGCCCTCCACCGGATGGCCGACGAGAGCTAAGTCGCCGATGACATCGAGAATGCGGTGGCGTACGGGCTCATCAGGGACTCGCAGGCCACCGATCGCGTGGCCGCGTACCAGCAGAGCCGCGGAGCATGGGCCACAACCCTGGAGGAAAGGCTTCCGTGCAGCGAAGCCGTAGGCACGCCCCGCTAACGCCTGAACGAAGCGGCCGAAGCTGCGCGAGGGTGCAATCTCCCGCGCGAAAGTTTCAGGCGTGATCTCCCCAGACCAATCGAGTGGTCCGAAATGCGCCAGCGCGATATGCCCGCTTATGTGGAGCCCCGTGCTGGGCTCGATTGTGAGGCGCCGCCGCCCGTCTGAAACCATCACGGACCGCTTCAACCGGATGACGCGGCAAAGCGTATCTAATTCCGTGCGGCCCGCTTCGGTGATCGCCGCGCACCACGGCATGGCGCTGCCGTCGAAGGCTGGCAACTCCTCCGCGCTGGTCTCCACCAACACGTTGTCCACCCGCAAGGCGCTCAGCGCTGCCATCAGGTGCTCCACCGTGCGCACTAGGACGTCGTCACGGCGGAGCGCGGTGCAGAGCGGCTGCACTTCCCGGTACAGCCACAGGCCCGGTATGTCGACGACCCGCCCGCCTTTGAGGCAACGGCGGAAGACGATGCCGTGACCTGCCGGTGCAGGGTTGACGCGCACAGCCACACGCCGGCCGGTGTGCAGGCCACGTCCGGATCGCTCGAACGCAGCGGCCACGGTAGCCTCGCGGCGGCCGATCGGCAGTGAAGCCTCAGTCGGCTGGATAGTCGGGCTGAACATCGAGCATCCAGTTTGATAATGGTACCGACTTGCACGAGGCCGGTTCTGGAATTGCGCAGCTTCTTGCGCTGGAACGGGTTCGCACGACGCACGATCTGCCGACCGGTAGGGCTCCCGGTCCGGCTTGAACTGCGCGATCGGCCAAAAGACAGAGGACTATCGTGATCCGGGCGACGTTCGAGCTAAGCACGCACGCTGCCGGCCGGCATTGGGTACGATCACGCGTCGCTTGAACTCAGCCGCAACAGTGCCCCGCACAAAGGTGCGGCGGAGGCTGCGATCGTCAGCCCTTCAGTGCGCAGGGTCAGATCCGGTACCTCCGGCGCCTCAAACGGTGCCGATATCCCGGTAAAGTCGGTAAGCCGTCCAGCTCGGGCCAACGCGTACAGCCCTTTCGGGTCCCGCGCTTCACACACCGCCAAAGGCGTATCCACGAATACCTCCAAGAATGGCAGGTTCCCGGTGATCGCCCGGGCTCGCGCCCGCTCGGCTCGCGATGGCGAGACCAGGGCCACGAGCACGATCAGCCCAGCCTGGGCCATGAGCCGCGCCACCTCTGCCGCTCGCCGCACGTTCTCTGCTCGATCGGCCTCACTAAATCCGAGGTCGCGGCAGAGGCCGTGGCGCAGGTTATCGCCATCGAGCACAAACACGTGGCGGCCGTACTCCGCCAACGTTCGGTCGACCGCACTTGCGAGGCTGGTCTTGCCCGCGCCCGGTAGGCCAGTCAGCCACGCGATAGCTGGGCCCTGACCAAGTCGCGCCCAGCGTGCCTCCCGCGGCTCGTAAAACTGCCATGTGATGTGATCGTTCATTGCGACTCCCAGCGAGGTATGCCTTGCGGAAAAGCCTTCAGATCCGGCGCAGGAGAGGCGAGGAGCGCAGCCATGTGGGAGCTCCCTGGCTGAGATTGTGCCAGACCCTCCGCAAGGAGGACGGCGGCCGCAGCTCGAACTCGCCGACGATGACTTGCTTGATCCGCTCGACCTCGGTCGCACGTGCCACGTCGAGGTCGCGACCGGCGAGTTCGTTCACGGGCCCCAGATGCTCCGGTCGAACACGTCTCGCCCACGCCTCGCCCCAGACACGCTGAGCGAAGCCTTCGTTCTGCTCGACAAAGCGCCTGCTGGCTTTCCGCAGCATCGCCTCATCGAGACCTTGGAACGGTTCCGCATCGAGCCCGCATTCCTGGGTGAGTGTCTCGATGCGCCCCGTGATCGCGCGGCTGCGCAACAGATCATAGGTAACGCCCAAGCGTCGGAGCCGACGCGAGACCTCCGTCGCCACTGGCCCAAAGCTCTGGTTCGTGCGGAAGGCAAGGTCTGCGGATGTCAGGAGCGGCATGAGGCGGCCAGCCAAGCCGAGTTCCGCCGCAATGCGCGCGGCTAAGGGCGCTGTCGAGCGGACGTCCTGCAGTGGCACCGCGTGCACGCGCCAGTCGGCTGCCCGCGCCCAAGTTCCGAGGCCATGAAGATAGTCGTAGCGATGCTCAGCAAGGTCTTTCAGGAAGGCAACTCTGAACGGGCGCGCCTCGCGCAAAAACTGAATGCGCCACGTGTATTGCGAGAGGATGTAGCTCGCCTGAGGTCGAACGGTCATCAGGATCTCGAGGCGAAAGCCACGGCGCGCGAGGAGGTCGCACAGGAGCTTGGGAGCGGCGGTCCGATGCGGTGGCAGGCAGAAACTCTCGTAGGAGAGCAGCACCACGTCAGCAGCTGTGTCGGCGAGCGCGGCGTCGAGCTTGCTCAGCAGTTCCCTGCGATCTTCGGGTTTACGACTGAAGGTCTCGCCCAGATGCTGATGGTTGAGGTGCGGGAGCGGAGACGAGCGCGGGGTCAAGTCGGGGTAGAGCACGCCCTGACCGAGCAACTGGTCGCGACGTGAGAACAGCAGCGTCTGGAACGCAGACGTGCCTGTCCGGGGCGTGCCGATATGGATGATAGCGCGACGCATCGTACGTCCTCAGCACGTCAGCGCGGCCGGCTGGTTTGGCCGCGAGTCGGCCCGCGTGTTCTGCTACGAGCGAAGGTACGGCAGACCGGCGGCCACGACGGCGGAAGCGTTGACGACGGCTGGAGCGGCAATAGGTTCATTCCTGCGCTGTGCAGCTCGGTCGAGGCTGGAACCTCGCTGGGTCGAGCGGCCTGATCACGAGGCAGCGAGTAGCTTTGCGTGCGCATGCGGCTCACCGAAGGACGGCCGGCTAACTGCGCGAGACTGAGCGCTTCCACTACGACGCTCATGGGCGCCAGCATCATCATGTCGACTCGTCCCCTGATGAGATGGTGACGTCTAGGGCTTGGTCACTGGGCAGCTCTTGCTGGAACGCCTCCCTCAGTGATTTCGTGGGAAATTATCACACGCTTCGCGGTTGGGCAAGTACAGCGGTATGATGGTATCGGCAACAGCTTGAGCAGCTCACTATCATTTCTTCATGCAAACTGCCGTCGGAACACCAGAAAGATCCGGGGTGTGATGATGCCTTCGCTGGCGCCTGTTGTGCGTTCCCAAACCAGAAAAGTGATGAAGCACGGCCGTCCGGCCTTCACCTTCGCTCTCCTCGCCGCCCTGGCCAATCCGGCCCCGGCGTAGGAGCCACCGATCCACGGCCCGGCGCCGGTCTTCGCGGTCGGCGCCGCAGAAGAGGCCTCGTCCCGCCGCGTCGAGCTGACGGTAAGAACTACAAGACGCTAAAGCGGTACCGCACCGGTCACGGTCTCGATCCGCGTAGCTACCGCGAGCGCTACGGCCTGCCGGCAGATCAGCCGATGACAGCACCGAGCTACGCCGCTCAGCGCTCCGCGCTCGCCAAGGCGATCGGCCCAGGTCGCCGCGGCCCCATGGCTAAGGGCGCAGCGAAGGCGCGGAACAAGACTTGATCGGAACAGGGTGTCGACGCCTAAGTCGTTGGTACCCGAGGCCCCGCAACATCTGGGCAGCCCGAGGCTCTCTCATTCAGTCAGATGTAGAACTAAGGGAGCAGCGCGCCGTAGCGGAATGTTGAGGTACGCCCAGACGGCTCGGTGAATGTACCCTCGCCGCGATCAGCCCGGGCCGTTGTCACAATCCCGTGCAGGATGCGACTTCCCGTGCATTCTACGCTCACCGGCACTGCTGCATGCTCGCTATCAAGTGTGAAGGCGCCACTGCACACGACGAGCTTGCCTGCGTCCGGGGTGTAGAAACTGACGCGTAGGAGGCGCACCGACGCGTGCCCCACGAGCACACTCCCATCCGCGCGTCGGATTTCGAAGGGCAGCGAGTCGAAGCCGAACGTGCTCCCGCCCTGGTCCGAGCCCAACTGAATGCCCGGCATCAGCGCTCCGCCGCAACCAGTCAGGAATGTCAGCAGCGCACCAGCACAAATGTGGAGCGGCCGCAGCTTCGTCGAGACGAGACTTGTCACACCACCTGCTCTCCGATCGTTAGCTCATAGTCCGCAAATTTCTGCGCCCGATGGAATTCGAGTTTGTGCCCGTCTATCAAAGACTGTCCTCGCCGTACCCGAATGGCGTGACGCAGAAAACGAATTGAATCTCAGCTTCAGCATCACACAACGTGAGCGCGCTGACCGGCCCTATGACGATCTTGCCACGCCCTTCCAAGCGAACAACGTACCGGCCGCGCGACCGGAGCGAAGCTACGGCGGAGAGGATTTGCCGTGCCGCACTCGGACGCCGAGCGTCGTTCTCATTGAGCCAGACAGTCTCGTCTTCAGGCCATTGTCGCATGAGGTCAGGCTGGCTAGTTTCTCGCCAGCGCAACCCGGACAGAACTATATTGAGGACAGTTCGGAGCTTCATGGACGCGTGCCAAGCAATCGCGGAGCTGTTCGAGATCGTCAGTTCGCAACATTCAGACCTTGAGACAGCCCGAGCGAAGGGTGACGAAGCGCCTCACGCCAGAAAATCGGGTGCGGCATCGAGCGGCACACTCCCCGGTGAAGCAGCCCGTGCTAACGGTCATCAGCTTCGGCTCATTCGGAACAGCACAACGCACGCTTCGCAATTTAGAAACGATGTTGCGGCTGAAGGAAAAGTGCAAATGCATGAGAATTTGTACTTTACAGGGCGAAAGCAAGCGGGAATTCATTGGATTGAGATTTCTGTGTTGATGAAACATACAGAGATAACAGTCTTAGTTTTTTTATGAAATAATATAAATGCAGTAATATTGATTTATCATAAATAAATCGTCATATGTACCGAACAAAATGTCAATCGCTCAGCCAGCGCAAACATAGGTATAGCTACGACATCGATCGCGGCAGCCAAGATCGGGAGAAATTCGATCCGGTCGGGCTGGACTTGGCAGTCAGTACGCTTTTGAGCAAATGCGAGCACCAGCAATGGGACTAGCGGCAGTAGGTAGCGTCCTTGAGTCCCGTAGACCCGGTCTTCGCCGACGTTTGTCCACGTGAGATACTGCGACAAAACGATCGACCAACAACATAATAAGGCT
>NZ_JALNUL010000104.1:0-6273 GCF_026540775.1 Methylobacterium sp. GC_Met_3 | reverse complement strand
TATTCGCGCCGCGCTCCGCACGGCACCGAACGGCTACGTCGCCTTGGTCGGAGACTCGCATGCCGAGTTCCTGGGAACACCTGATTTCGGCGGCCGAAGCTGCGTCAATCTCGGCATCGGCGGCAGCACGGCAGCCGATTGTGCACGCCACCTCGCCAGCCTGCACCCTGACGCCGGTGCCACAGCTGCCGTGCTGTTCGTCGGCACCAACGACATTCTGCGCTGGCGACACCCAGACCGGCCGACGGCTGCCGACCGCTTCACCGACGACGTTGACCGGATCTTGCAGACCCTTTCGGCCTGGGCGGAACATATCTTTGTAGCGGCGGTCCCGCCGATCGGCTCATGGATCACGGGTCGTGACCCCGCGTCGGTAATCGCCTTCACTGAACGCCTTCGGGCGTTATGCGGGCGAAGCAATGTTACCTTCTTCGACCCGTTCGCAGGGATCCGCGACGGCGAGAGCGGTTTCGCGCTGGCGGGACTGCATCGCGACGGCTTTCACCTGGCCGATTATCCCGGCTTGGCTAAGGAGGTGGTTCGGCTGGTCAGCCTTCGCGTCGCGCCTTCTCAGGTACCGACGATCCGGGCCGCCTCAACTTTGACGCGGGATCGGCATCCCCGGGCGTCGAACAGGACGTTCGGCGCCGTTCGTTTACGCTTCTATCCAACAACGCCTGCCCGCTCACTCGACTGTTGAGATCGACGATCGCCATCAAGGACAGAGCCGACAACCCGATCGATCTCACCAGCGAGGGCCACGTAGTCGGCCAGATGTATATCGTCGGAGAAAAGGCCGGTCGTCGCGCGGCCTCCGGCGCTCGTGCGAATGCCCGCGAATGGATCGAAGAAGACGTGCCGCTTCTCCGCGCAGAGTTGCTCAAGGCGCTCTGAAAAGGTCACGACGGCGTCCGCGTCATGGTCCGCCGCGTCGGGGCCGAGGGGCGGCACGGCGGCGACGAAGACATGCGCGGACCAATTACCAAGGATCGCGAGGATACGCCGTACGTCGGCCTCGAACCGTCGCCCCGTGGCCGGCCTTTCCGGGCGACGGCGCCGGGCGACGTCGTTCGTCCCGATGATCAGCACTGCGGCATCGGTTCGTGCCGGCGTGTCGAGGCGTGCCAGCCGCGTGGCGCAACCACGTGCGGTAATACCGCCGACAGCAATATTGATGCTCGGCGGTCGACCGGCGATCTGGGGATGTTCCAGCAAAGCTGCGTGCGAGTTGCCGACGAGCAGCACGCCCCCCTCGGGAGCGGCGGCTAGGTCAGTTCGAATTTGCGCCCAACGCGTATCTGCGCGTTGTCGAAGCAAACTTCGGTTCCGCCAATCCTTTACAAACGAGTGAATCGAGGGAGCATACATGACCATCCTGACACCGAATGAACGATTGTCAGCGTATCTGAAAGCCTGTGAAGATCAGGTACGAGACAATTGGCGGCGATCGATGGACACGATGGTCAACATTCAAAATTGCTATCGACCAGACAGCCACCGCAATAATGCACAGAACGTCCTTAAGATTTATGTTTCAATTATCACTGGGGGGAATTTTGTTTCTCGAGGCTGATGTTTGCTGCTGATGATAGTTTCTGTTTTTGCCCATTGCCCGGTTCTCATCCTAAAATATTAAATCCGACTTATTTAGCATTCAGGCGGCTAACCGCAGAATGCTGGCGACGACGAAATTTGTTCAACGGACGCTTGTCTAAGTAATGCTGTCACACGCAATCAAACATACACATGTAAACGGCCGCCATATCCTGCAATCATTATGCCGCTATAACCAAATGTAGTATACATGGGCTCATCTTATTAGAAGTCATAATTGATTTCTACATAGTTCCTATTCAATCCGTTTTGCGCGCCACTCAAGATCAACCGTCCCAGTGCTTCCCGACCGAAGCTTTCACCATGTCGGATAGGGCCACGTCGAACACGAGCATCTCCTCGATCGCCTTGACGGATTTGAGCCGCTCCGCCAACGCCTGGGTCTCGGCGGGCACCGGCGGCATGATCGGGATCGGCGCGTCGACGCCGAGGCGGTCGAACAACATCGACGCGAAGGCGGGGAACTGGACCTTGTGGCCGACGATGCCGACCCGAGCGAGAACCTCCACCGCGACGATCGAATTTCCCGGGTGCAGAGGATCCTCTGGCAAGCGAGTTCCGAGCTGGCGGGTCAGCGGATTGTACAGCAGCCGGTAGGCTGCCTCTGGCAGCATGCGGAAGAACCGCTTGAAGCTCTTTACGTCGGTGAAATCATACTCGTCCGCGAAGGATGCGGCCTCGGCGAGCGGGCCCAGGCGCCAACTGCGAGCGGGATCGGCGGCCTCGTCACCCCGCGCCTTTAGCCAGAGCAAACGAGTTGCCATCTCGACATGTGGTTCTTGTAACAAGATAGCGGTGACCATCAGGTCCGGCGTCATATAATCCTCGTAACGCGGGATCACGATTGCGCCCGACAAAAGCGCGGACGGCATAGCTTGTGTCGTTAGAAGACTCCTCATGATCTCGTCAGACAGGCGATGCACGTTGAAGTGGCAGTGCTGAAAATGTGGGAAGAGCGCCGTCTGAAGCGCCGTCTCGGGCTCAATGCCGGTGTTGATTAGCATGGTCCGTAGTGGGACCGTCCCGTCCGGCGGCAAGCGACGGTAGATCAGCACGTTTGTGTCGGCGTCGTAGAGTTCGAGCCGCGGGATCTCCGGCAGCCCCGGCACCTCCGCATCGGTGAGTACGAAGGTGCATTGCCCGGTCGCGTGCCAGCCATTGCGTTTGAACGCCTCGTCAATGACGCTGGCTGAGATCTCGGCCACGCGGCGTCCATCGACGGAGACGGAAACTCGGCTGATGGCGAGGGGATTGTCGGGCACGATCCAGCCGCGGATCGAATTGCCCTGATCGTGGTCGATGAAGAAGCGCATAGTCAGACCGGGGTTGCCGTCGGATGCTTTGTGCCGCGGAAGTACTCGGGACTGCAGCTTGCTGCGGTGTTAGTGGCTGAAACCCCACAAACGGCTCTGTTCACACACGGTTTGGCGGCAGATGCATCCGCTGGCGACGACAACGGCTGGGGCGGCAAATGTCCTGCGGTACGACGATCTAAAACGTGACAACATGCTATAGCTCATTGACGTGTGATTTTTTCCCACGTATACGGTCCTGAATGGTGTGGCAAGTCCTGCCGCAAACGACAGCATAAAAAATGCGTACATCTAAATTTCATGCCCTACCTCAAGTCGATTTCGTCGTCTTGGCCGCGGCAAAACGCAGATTTGGCGTCCGTGCGCTATATCTGTAACACTGAATTTTCGGCATATAGTGATGACGTCGTTGCTCGATACTTCCATAATTCAGAGAGTTAAATCGATTTTCTCCGCTCGGCAGTCGAGTGGCTCGCCGCGCCTCCTCGTCGTCGGAGGAGAGCAAAGCGCCGCGGTCGCGCATGCGATGGGATGCATCGCACCGGAGGCAGCTGTCACATTCAAGCCCGTTGTCGCCGCGGTCAAACTTTATACAGCAGAACGACTCTTATCTGAGTTCGATCGGCATGATATAGTATTCCTAAGAAGCGATCTTCCACTCTGCCGCCCAGTTGGAGCGGTCGCGGGCTCGCACGGCCATACCAAGGTCGTGCGCGTTCCAACGATTGCGTTCGCAGCCTTCCACCCCGATCAGATTCGTGTCGGTTCCGATCACCGCTCCCCGATCGTAGGGCCGATGGGTCAATTACATTCCGCGCTCGTCCTGTTCGGTTTCCTTTCTGGTCTGTCCCAGGGCGCAGTGATGAAGTTGTTCCAATGCAGCGCCTTCGAGCGGGTTGGTTACTTCGAATTTTGGGCCGAGGCCGCGACGCGGCTGTATAAGGTCGGTGCTGAGGCGGACTATGATTTGGAAGCGTCCCTCGCGCGTTGGATGCGGCGGGGCTGCTTCATGCACTCGGTCAATCAGATCAAGCTGCATGTTGTCGTCGATCTCGCCCGAGGGCTCCTCGAGCGAGCAGGGATTCGCTATCAGCAATGTAACCTTGAGGATTATCTATCCGGTGATCCCGGGAAAGGGGAGAGCTGGCCGGTCTATCCTGAGATCGCCGCCCATTACGGCGTTGCCGGTAGCGCTCTCTTCCTGCGGCCGGCATCGGGACGGCGCACATCACGCTCGACGATGTCGCTCAGCCGCTTCATCGAGGAAAGCTTCGACGCGTACGCGCGCCTGCCTCGAACGTCCCTGTTTAATAACAGGGTGATGCAGTGGCAAACCGATGTGGATCTCCGAGCGGATCTTTGCCGCATAGCGGAAGGCTCGTGATGCTGCTTGGAAAACGGATCGCCGTCGTCCTCCCCGCCTACAATGCGGCCGCTACTCTCCAGCGGACCTACTCAGAGATCCCGTTGGACATTGTTGACGACATCATTCTGATCGACGATGCCAGCCACGACGAGACTGTGGCACTTGCCGAGACTCTCGGGATCTATACCCATCGCCATCCACGCAACCGCGGCTACGGCGGAAACCAGAAGACCTGCTACCGGATCGCGCTGGAACGGGGCGCCGACATCGTGGTGATGCTGCACCCGGACTACCAGTATGCGCCGCGTCTCGTCACGGCCATGGCATCAATGATCGTGTCGGGCGAGTACGACGCAGTGCTGGCGTCACGCATCCTGGGCAAGGGTGCGCTGTCGGGTGGGATGCCGCTGTACAAGTACGCCGCCAACCGCGGCTTGACTTTCGTGCAGAACTGGCTGATGGGGCAAAAGCTTTCCGAGTACCATTCCGGCTACCGCGCCTGGAGCCGGGGAGTTCTCGAGGTCGTCCCGCTCCAAGCTTGCTCGGACGACTTCGTGTTCGACAATCAGATGCTCGCTCAAGCGATACATGCCGGCTTTCGGATCGGTGAGATTTCCTGTCCGACGCGCTACTTCCACGATGCCTCCTCGATCGATTTGGGGCGCAGCTGTGTATACGGCCTCGGCGTGCTCCAGACCGCACTGGCTTATCGCCTACATCGTCTCGGCGTAAGGAATGCGCCGCTGTTCTCACCCGTCATCGCGTCTCAGACTGTTCCGCCGTCCGGGCAAGCCGGGGCGCGGCCTTGACCCCGCAGTTCGCCCAGGGGGCGCGGTTCTGGTGCCTCGCCTTCCTGTGCCTGGGCCTGCCGGTCTGTGTCGCGCTGGCGATGATCGTTCCGATGGGCGAGGTTGCCGACGAGGCCGGACACCTGGCGCGGGCGGCCGCGCTCGCTCAAGGACAGTGGCTCGGACACCGCGCAGATGTGCCTTACGCCGACGGCACCGTCCACCGAGTGGCGGGGGTCACGCTCGACTCCCCCTGGGACGACCTCGCCCGCAGCCGCCCCCCTGATTTCGGCGGCACTCTCGCGCCACGAGATGCCGTACTGAGCAATGGGCAGGTTTTCGTGCCTCTCCACACCATCGCAACCTATCCACCCCTCCTGTACGTTCCCAGCGCGCTCGGTCTGTCAGTGGGAAGGGCGCTTGGCCTAGATCGCGCGGCAGCTGCCCGGCTCGGGCGGCTCACAAACGCCGCCGCCTACATGGCTCTGGGTCTCGCGGCTCTGGCCTATGCCACCCACGGGCGGGCCGCCCTCTTCGCGCTTCTCTGCTTGCCGATGTCGCTCTCGCTTGCGGCCTCGTTCAGCCAGGATGGCTTGATTGTCGCACTAGCAGCCCTGGCCGCGGCCCTGCTTACCCCATGGTCCAAACGCGAGAAGGGCACGCGGCCACGCCTGGCCGGAGCGGTCCTGGCGATCACCGCGATCGTGCTGGCCAAGCCGCCATACGCGCCAATCGCCGTGATGTTGCTGATACCGCTCCCGCTAGCCCGCCGGTGTCTCCGCTTCTACTGGCACCGGCTGTTATTGATCGCTCTGACCGTCACCCCTGCCGTCCTATGGACGATGGGCGTGGCGGCTTTCGTAGCGGCACCGGTGCCCCGGCCTACCTACGAGGCTGGTCCCCTCTGGACGTCGGTGCGTCCAGCGTTGTTCAACAGCACCGATCCAGTAGCGCAGGCAGAGGTGCTCTTGTCTACCCTTCTACGCATTGCAACTGTGCCGACAAATTTTCTATTTAGTTTGAAACACTTGGTGGCGCTCGCCAAGGGGATGATCGGCGTCTTCGGCTGGTACGATCAGCCACTTCCGGTGGCAATTTACGTACTGTGGATTTGCGCGCTTCTGATACCGCTGCTTATTCCTCGCCGTGAGTCATTGCCGTCACGGCGAGAGCGTTTCTTGCTAATGACGTC
>NZ_JALNUL010000103.1:0-6400 GCF_026540775.1 Methylobacterium sp. GC_Met_3 | reverse complement strand
CTAGCATCACCTTCTCGATGTCTACCAAAGCGGCGACGAGGGAAAGCCGGTCCATATAGTCGCCGCGTCGGATCTCAATGCCCGAGGTTGCTAATTCGCCGAGGGTGTCGGGATCACGGGCGAACGCCACGATCCGGTCGTCGCCGACCCGTTGTCCGCAGGAACTCGATCGTCTGGCGCCCAAGGTGGCCAGTGGCGCCGGTCACGAGAAGCTTCGTCATGATGATGCCCTTCGATTGCCCGCAGCGGCGGATGGGGATGGAGTGAACGGCCGCTCAGATCTGCGCCCAGCCTCCATCGACCTCGATGTTTGCACCGTTGACGAAACTTGATGCCTCCGAGGCCAGGAATAAAGCTGTCCTCGCGATTTCATCCGGATCGCCGACCCGGCCAAGGGGAACCTGGGCCGCCATGCGTTCCATCATCGCCGTGAGCGCGGCGGCGTCGGGCGCCGCCCCTGTCAGGCCAGGTGTACCGATAGGACCGGGGCTAATGACGTTCACTCGGATCCGGCGATCCTTTAGGTCCACGATCCAGGTTCGGGCGAAACTGCGGATGGCCGCCTTCGTGGCGGCATAGACGCTGCTTCCGCCCAGTCCCTTGCCGGCGACCGTCGACGACATCAGGACGACGGCACCGCCGTCAAGCATGAGAGGCAGGGCCTTCTGGACGGTGAAGAGCAGCCCCCTGACGTTGACCGAGAACACCCGGTCGAAGTGCGCCGCGGTGACGCTTCCGATCGGCGCATGTTCGAGGATGCCAGCATTGGCGACGACGATGTCGATGCGGCCCTTGTCGGTCCTGATCGTCTCGTAGACGCGGTCGAGGTCCGCGAGGTTCGACGCATCGGCCCGGATGGCCTTCACGTTGCCACCGATCTCGTCGACCGCGCTATCTAACTCCGCCTGCCGACGACCAGTAACGAAGACGAACGCTCCCTCGGCGACGAAGCGTTTGGCGATGGCTCGGCCGATGCCGCTACTGCCGCCGGTGACGATGGCGACCTTACCCTGCAGGATGCGGGTCATGAGTATTCTTTCATTTTATTGAGTGTTGCGCAGGCTCAGCCGATGCGCGGGAACCGGATCACGATTTTTCCGACATGCCGTCGACCATCGAGCCGCTCGAACGCATCCCGGGCCGCCGCGAATTCAAAGATTCGATCGATGACGGGTTGAATCTTTGCTGTCGTCACGGCTCGCACGAGGTTTTCCAAACCGGCGCGATCACCGACCATGACGTTGCGGAAGATGGCGCCGCTATTCTTCAGCGCGAAGAAGTCTAGGGGTGGATTGTCCGCGCTGAGATACCCTATCGACGCAATCTCGCCGCCGCGGGCGATTGCTTTTCGTAGGAGAGGCCAGCCGGCATCGGCACGACGGCTTCCTGGCTCACGGCCTTCATCTCGACGAGCCAGCCATCCCGCTCGCTGCCGTAGTCGTCGTTCGTGGAGGTCGTCGGCACCCGCCCGCCGAACCAGCGCGGATGGAAGTTGCTGATGACGTGGTCACCTACTTGATAGACACGGACGTCGTCGCCGACCTCGACGACCTCGCCCGCTGCGACGGGTCCTTCTGTGGTCAGGCTGTTAGGTGTTAGCCTGCCGCCGGCCTGAGGAGCTCCGGATTTGGCGGCCACGGCCGCCTTGCCGGAAAAGGATAACAGGCTAAGGGCGGCGCCAGAACTCGCGCCAGCATTGAACAAGTTTCAGCGAGATCTGTCAAAAATGGGCTCAAATCCGAACATGGAGGCATTTCCTTAGTATCGTGCGAGCTCGACGGGACCAGCACGGCGGATCACAATCCGAGGCGGCTCACGTCCTCTAGCGCGAGGTCCCGTCCGCCTCGCTCCTTGACGCCGGGACGGTCGGCCACCTTCGATCGCCACACCGACAGCGCCGCGTGTTCGACCGGGATCGCTACGCCCGCGGCGTCTGCGAACATGAGGCCAGCAAAGAGAGTGATGTCGGCCATCGAAAAGGCATCGCCGGCGAGATAGGCCTGGGTCCGGAGGACGCCTTCGAAGTATCTTAGCCCTTCCAGCGCCTTATCGCGCTGCTGATTTCCCCAGACCGTCCGGTCCAGCCATTCGGGGTTCTTATAGACCTGAAGTATGGGTCCGAGGCCGGGCGTAGCGTTGTGGAAGTAGTATCCGATCGCGTCGAGCACTTCGGCCTCGGCGCGGCGCTGCATCATGTGGATCATCGCCTTCTCACGCGGCGATCGGCCGGTAAGGGTCGGGTTGCCGTCGATATTGTCGAGATACTCAGTGATGGCGGTGCATTCCGAGATGTAAGTTCCATCATCGAGCTGCAACACCGGCAACACACCGGCCGGATTTTTTGCAAGGAAGGCGGCTTGCTTGTGCTCGGCGCCGATGAGGTCGATGGAAACGAATTCGATCCTGGCATCCAACCCCTTTTCGGCGAGTACGATGCGGATGCGGGCGGGATTGGGAAATCCGGCCCTGTCGAAAATCTTCATGGTGCAGCCTTTTTCCGCGGCGAGCCCGCTGCGGGTCCGACCAAAGAATAGTTAGGCCTCGACACAGTCTTGTTGAACTTGGTATTATCGCACAGGTCTTGTGAAAAAACGCCCTGATGTTCGACTGGGAAGATTTGAGGCACTTCATCGCGCTTGCGGAGACCGGCACGCTGTCGGGGGCCGCACGCGCCCTTAAGGTCGACCACGCCACGGTCGGGCGTCGCGTGTCAGCGCTAGAGCGGGCATTCGATACCCCGTTGATCGAGCGCTTGCCCAAACGATGGATCCTAACGGACGCCGGACGGCAGGTGGCGTCCCAGGCCGAGGACATGCAGGCCCAGGCCCACTCTCTGGAACGTGCCCTTAAAGCGCAGCATTCACCGTTGTCGGGCACGGTCACGGTCAGCACGCCCCCCGCCTTCGCGAGCCACGTCTTGGCGCCTCGGCTCGCGATTTTTCGGCGCCTCTACCCGAACCTGCATCTGGTCCTGCTGGGGAACCAAGCGGTGGCGTCCTTGAGCAGGCAGGAGGCGGACATCGCCGTGCGGATTAGCAGGCCCCAGGAGGCGAGCAGCGTAAGCCGCAAGGTCGGCACGATGGAGTTCTGGCTTTACGCCGCGCCGAGCTATTTGGAGATACCTTCCGCCGGCTGGGACTTCATCGCTTATGACGCGACGTTGGATCATGTGGTGGAGCAGCGATGGCTCCTTGAGTTCGCAGGTGATCGCCCCGTCGTGTTTCGAGCCAACGATCTCATGTGCCAGGCCGCGGCCGCCAGAGCGGGTGTCGGGATCGCAGTATTGCCTTGTTTCATGGCCCGGGACGATAAGGGCTTAATCCCACTGACTGCGGACTTGAAACGCCCGGCCCGGGACATCTACCTCGTGGTCCATTCCGACCTGCGCCGCATGCCCGCGGTCCGGGCGGTGCTAGAGTTCGTCGCAGACGAGGTCGGTAGGGCCCTTCCTCCTTCGGGACTCTGAATGAGGGCCGTCAGGCCATCGAACTTAGGTCCCTTCAATGTCGGGATGCGCGGGTTGCCTGGACACGACGGTATCCCCAGGAACTGCCGCCCATGCTGGTCCCCTCAGCCCCATCGGGATTTGCGAATGACGCTGCAGAAATCGCCGCGATGGAAGTGCGGCTCCTTGTCGGCGATGACGTCGGCCTTGACGTTGCCGAACGTGGTGTCGGGCTTGTGCTTTATCCCGTCGTAGAAGGCCTGGATGATGTCTTCCTTAAAGTCGCGGGAGCGCGGATACGCCCGGACCACGGCCTCCCGGACCTCCTCGGCATACTCGGCATAGGTCAGGCCGAGCACATCCATCTCGACGCCGGCCGTGACGAGAGCCACGACGGGATGCATATGTTTCGGGATCCCGGGCGTGGTGTGGAGCGCGATAGAGGTCCAAACTGTGTCGATGTCGGCTTGATCGATTCCATGGCCCTTGAGGAAATCCCGGGCCGCATTCGCGCCATCGACCTCGAACCGCTCCGTTGCGCTGCTGTGTGCCGCGATCAGACCGATGTCGTGGAACATCGCGCCGGCGTAGAGCAATTCGGGATCGAACTGCAGACCGCGGTCCTGGCCCGCAAGGGCGCCGAAATAGTAGACCCGGCTCGAATGATTAAAGAGCAGCTCGTTCTCCGTATCGCGCACGAACTCCGTCACCGCGCGACCTAGCTTGCTGTCGGGGGGCTGGATGCCCTGGATCGAGACGGTCACTATCGGCTTCCTTCCGTGGCTTGATGTCGATCTCGTTGGGTTGGATGTCACTGCCGATTTGGATCAACGCACCTCTGCTCGCCAACGAGGTTCAATCGCCGCTCGATGTTGGATCGGTGATTGGACAACCGATGCATAGTCTCGATGAGCGCGTGCCGACGGCACCCGCGCTGCGCTACACCCCTGATAGCTTTTCCTTGGCGAGCGGCAGACTCCGCACGCGACGTCCTGTGAGGGCGGCGACCGCGTTGACAACGGCGGGCGGCACGCCGGGAAGGCCCGGCTCGCCGATCCCTCCCATGGGGGCTCCACTCTCCACGATGGTGACGTGCACCCGCGGCATCCGCTCGCGATCGAGAATCGGATATGCGTCGTAGTTGCGGGCCTGCCGCGTTCCGCCTTCGTAGACCACCTGCTCCAGCAGGGTCGCCGAGAGCCCGAGAGCGGCAGCGCCCTCGACTTGCCGCTTGACGATGGCAGGGTTGACCACGCTGCCCGGATCGATGGCGATCCAGAGGTCGTGGACCTTTGCCTCGCCATCCTTGAGCGACACCTCGGCGATCGTCGCGGTCTCCGAGCCGAAGGGCGAGGCCATGGAGACGCCGCGGGCGCGCCGGGTCCCGTCCGCGGCCTGGAACGGTCCTCGCTTCCAGCCGCCCGCGAGGTCGGCGACGACCTTGAGTAGGGTCGCGTGGCGGGGGCTGCCCTTCAGCAGGGCCATGCGCAGGGCGAACGGATCCTTGCCGCCGGCCTGTGCGACCTCGTCGAGGAAGCTCTCGTAGAAGAAGTCGTTCATCGAGTGCCCGACCGAGCGCCAGAAGGCGATGGTGACGGGATGCGGCACCCGCACGTAGTCGAGGCGCCGGTTCGGGATCGCGTAGGGCTTCTTGTCGAGGCCTTCCACCACAGAGGAATCGACCGGCGCCTTGAAAATCGAGCCGAACCAGCGGCTGATCGGTCCCTCGCCCACGGCGGCCGTTTGAATCGCAAGAGGCATCCCGTCAGCCCCAAGCGCGGCGCGGAAGCGGGCGAAGCCGAGGGGCCGCACCGCATCCATGCCGAACTCCTCCTCGCGCGACCACAGCACCCGCACTGGCCGGCCTGTTGCCTTAGCGAGCAGGATCGCCTGCGGGAACGGGTTAGACGAGCCGTAGTAAAAGTGGCGTCCGAAAAACCCGCCGAGCATCGGCGAGTGGATGCGCACCGCATCGGGCTGGAACCCGGCGACCTTGGCGGCCACGGACTGGAACAGCTCAGGCATCTGGTTCGGTAGCCAGACGTCGAGGGTGCCGTCGCCATTGAAGCGGGCGATGGACGAGGGCGGCTCCAACTGCGCATGGGCGAGGTAGGGCGCGTCGTATTCTGCCTCGACCATTCGGCTTGTCTTGGCGAACGCTCCGGCGACGTCCCCCTCCGCCTCGGCCGACAATCCGGGCTCGCGTGTGGCCTTGAGGGCCGCCAGCATGGCCGCCGACGAGAACGTGCCAGAGACCGTGGCGAGGCCGGCGGCGGCGGGTTTCGTCCAAGTAACGTTCACAGCTTCCACCGCCTTGCGGGCCCGCCACCAGCTGTCGGCGACCACCGCGACGGCGCCGGGCAGGCGGTGGATCGAGTGGACACCCGGCATCGCCTTCACGTCCGCCTCGTTGGTGAGGGCCTCGGGTTCGGTCCCGAGGTGCGGCGCGTGCTGAACGGCGGCGTGGAGCATGCCCTCGACCTTGAGGTCGATGGCGTAGGTGGCCTTGCCCGTCGACTTGTCGCGCATGTCGAGGCGGGCCACTGACTTTCCGATGTAGCGGAAGTCCTTGGGATCCTTAAGCGGCACGTCCTCGCGAGGCAGCAGGGCGAGAGCGGCCTCGGCCAGCTCGCCGTAGCCTAGACTGCGGTTCGAGGACTTGTGCATCACCCGACCGTCATCGGTGGTAAGCGTCTCCTGCTTCACGTCGAGCCGGGCAGCCGCCGCACGCAGCAGCATCTCCCGGGCCGTGGCACCGAGGCGGCGCATGACAGCGTAGCTCGATCGGGTCGAAAAGCTGCCGCCGGTCAGGCGAAGGCCGTTGACGACGGCGTAGTCAGGGCCGGGCGGCGCGCATTCCACCACGAACCGGCTCGGGTCGAGATCGAGTTCCTCGCCAATGGTCTGGGCGAGACCGGTGTTGATGCCCTGCCCACCCTCGACGAACGGGCTTAG
>NZ_JALNUL010000102.1:0-6505 GCF_026540775.1 Methylobacterium sp. GC_Met_3 | reverse complement strand
GCTGCGGCAGCGTCCCGTCACGGCAGGCTGCGGGAGCGCCGGGCGTGAGCCGTCGCTACGACGTCGCCGTCCTGGGACTCGGCGCTATGGGCAGCGCCGCGCTCTACCAGTTGGCGAATGGCACGTTTCAGTTGATGGGTCGGCCAATGGCTCGTGGATTGCTTGAAACCATGCCACGATCAGGCGACCCAGCAGGAACGTTCCGATGCGTCTCACGATCCGCACCCTTCTAACCACCGGTGCGATGGCCGCGCTCGCGGCGTTCTCGGCCGTCGCGCTACCCGTCCGGGCCATGGCCGCCGACGGCGTCGACGCGATCAAGAAGCGCGGGACGCTGGTCGTCGGCGTGAAGGCGGATTACAAGCCGTTCGGCTTCCGCGACCCGAGCGGGACGATCATCGGCCTGGAGCCCGACCTCGCCGCCGATATCGCCAAGCGGCTGGGCGTCAAGCTCGAACTCGTGCCGGTCGTCTCGGCCAACCGGATCGAGTTCCTCCAGCAAGGCAAGGTCGATCTTCTGATCGCCACCCTTTCGGACAAGCCGGAGCGCCGCCGCGTCGTGCAGGCGATCGAGCCGAACTACTATTCCGATTTCGTGAACGTCATGCTGCCCAAGAATTCGGGCATCACCGACTGGGCGCAGCTGAAGGGCAAGCCGGTTTGCGCCACCTCGGGGGCTTGGTACAACAAGGATGTCGCGCGGGCTTACGGGGCGGAGATCGTCGCCTTCGACGGATCCGAGAAGCCGCTCTTCGCCCTCAAGCAGGGCAACTGCATCGGCTATGTCTACGACCAGAGCATGCTGCAGGGTAAACTGCTCGACGACGACTGGAAGGCCAACTACGCGCTGCCGCTCAAGGGCATCCTCGACGCCCCGTGGATGATGGCGGTGGCACAGGGCAACACCACGCTCCAGGCCGCGGTCGAGGACGCCACCAAGGACTGGATGAAGACCGGCTTCATCGTCAATGAGGAGAAGAAGTGGGGCATCGAGCCGACTGCTTACTCGAAGGCGATGTACGAGAAGTACAAGAACGCGACCAACTGATGCGCTCCTGCACGACGGCTCGAGCGCTCGCCGCCGAAGTGGACATCGGTTCGGCGCGAGCGAGCGCATCGAAACAGGGACTTGGAGCCGCGCCCGATGGCGAGGCGATCGGGCGCGGCTCCAAGCGCGTTCGCCCGCGATGATCGCCACGATCCAGGCGTGGTTCCAGCAGCTCTACGAGACCACGGGCTTCAACTTCACGGTCTTCTACGATCCCTACGACTGGGATCGGTACGTGGCCGGCCTGCGGATGACGCTGCTCCTTGGGATCAGCACCATCCTGGCAAGCCTCGTCATCGGCGCCGTCGGGGCGCTCCTGCAGAGCGGGCCGTCGCGCGTCCTGCGGGCGCTGGTCAACGGCTTCGTGGTGGTATTCCGCAACACGCCGCCGCTCGTGCAGATCTTCTTCTTTTACTTCGGCCTCGGGACGCTGCTCCCGGACATCCGCTCGGCGGACGGCCTACGCGTGCCGATCCTCAACAACGTCCAGTGGGCGATCATCGCGCTGTCGTTGTTCGCGGGGGCGTTCAACGTCGAGATCTTTCGCTCTGGCATCGAGGCGGTACCGCGGACCACGATCGAGGCCGCCGAGGCCCTGGGCTACACCCGCGTTAAGGCCTACTGCCATATCGTGCTGCCGCTGGCCCTGCGCGTCTGCCTGCCGGCCTTGAACAACAACCTGATCAACCTCCTGAAGACCACGACCCTGGCCTACGCCATCGCGGTCCCGGAGACGCTGTACGCGGTCAAGCAGATCTGGTCCGAGTCGCAGAACGTCCTAGAGATGATGCTGGTGCTGCTGGCGACCTACGCGGTCCTCGTCGGCATGCTCGTCTGGATCATGCACCGTTGGGAACGCGCCCTGCGGATTCCGGGATACGGCCGATGAGCGCTGCCGATCAGCAGGGCGGGCGACCGGGGGGCCTGCCGGTCCTCCTGCCTTTCGCGCTCCCGAAGGACGACGCGGCGGCGCGCCTGCGCCCGACCCATTTCTGGCTGTTGACCGGGCTCGCCCTAGTCGCCCTTCCAGCCTGGGCGCAGGGCGGAGCCGCCTCGCTGTCGCCGCTGGAGGTCGTGATCAAGTGGGCCCCCCTCCTGCTCACGGGCTTCGCCTTCAACGTGGCGATCTCCCTGATGGCGATGGCGATCGGCACGGTGGCGGGCATCGGGCTCGGGCTGGCCATGCTGGCGGAGGGGCGGATCCTGCCCCGCCTCGCGTGGTGCACCACGCAGGTCTTCCGCAACGTGCCCTGGCTGGTGCTGCTGTTCTTCGTGATGTTCCTCGTACCGTTCCAGATCACGGTGTTCGGCATCCGCGTGCCGCTGCCCGACTGGCTGAAGGCGACCTTCGGCTTCAGTCTGCCGGTCATGGCCAATGTCGCCGAGATCGTCCGCGGCGCGGTGCGCTCGGTGCCCAACACCCAGTGGGAAGCCGCCGAATCCCTGGCCTTCACCCGGTGGCAGACGCTATGGCGCATCATCCTGCCCCAATGCGCGAAACGCATGCTGCCGCCGTGGATGAACGTCTATTCGCTGATCGCCATGGCGACTGTGCAGGCTTCGATCGTCGGCGTCACCGAGATGCTGACGCTGACCGCGCAGGTGCACGCCGCCGAGGGCGGCCGCCCCGAGCTGTTCGCGCCGCTCTACGGCTTCGCACTGCTGTGTTTCTTTCTCTACTGCTACCCGATCGACCGGTTCACAGCCGCCCTGGAACGCCGCTTCGAGACCCGCTGAGACCATGACGCGCGCGACCCTGGCCGCCACCCCATCACCAAGCTGGACCCCCGATCAGCCGATCGTCCGCGTCTCCGACGTGCACAAGTCCTTCGGGTCCTTTGAGGTCCTGAAGGGGATCAGCTTCGACGTCCGCAAGGGCGAGGTCGTCTGCATCATCGGCCCCTCGGGCTCGGGCAAGTCGACGCTGATCCGCTGCATCAACGCGCTGGTGCCGGTCACGGCGGGCTCGATCCAGGTCGAAGGGATCGACGTCACAGATCCGCGGCTCGACAAGCTGGCGCTGCGCCGCAAGGTCGGCATGGTGTTCCAGCAGTACAACTTGTTCCCGCACAAGACCGCACTCCAGAACGTGATGATGGCCCCCATCCACGTCCTCGGGCAGGACAGGCGCGAGGTCGAGTCCCGGGCGCGGGCGCTGCTCGCCAAGGTCCGGCTGGCCGGCAAGGAGAGCGCTTATCCCGGTGAGCTGTCCGGCGGCCAGCAACAGCGCGTGGCCATCGCCCGCTCGCTGGCGATGCGGCCGGACGTGATGCTGTTCGACGAGGTCACCGCCGCCCTGGATCCCGAAACGGTCAAGGAGGTGCTGGTCACGATCCGGGAGCTCGCCGAGGAGGGCATGACCTGTATGCTCGTCACCCACGAGATGAACTTCGCCCGAGACGTCGCCGACCACATCTACTTCACTGACCGCGGCGTGATCGTCGAGCACGGGCCGCCCGAGACCTTCTTCGCGTCCGCCCGGGACGAGCGGACGCGCCGGTTCCTGTCGCAGGTGCTTTGACTGCCCTTTCGCAATTCTCTCAATTCTCGACCTTAATCCTGAGCGTCCACGGCGGACGAACGTTCGTGCCCCCATGAATGACTGGGATGGGCGCTTTGCTGCCAGGCTGGTTTCGAAGCCCCTTCACACTGGAGCCGAGGGGCTGAACGCTCAAATCTCAGTTCCTTCGGCTAGGGTCAGAGCCTCCTCGACGTCGACACCGAGGTACCGGACGGTGCTCTCGATCTTGGTATGGCCAAGCAGGATCTGGACGGCACGCAGGTTGCCGGTCCGGCTGTAGATCAACGACGCCTTCGTGCGACGAAGGGAATAGGTCCCGTCGTCCTCGCTTCGCAGCCCGATACCCGCGACCCACTCGTCGACCGACTTCACATACTGCCGGGTGCTGATGTGCGTGACGCCGTCGAGCCTGCTCGGGAAGGGATGATCGTCGAACGTTCCACCTCTGGCCTCCAGCCATGCCAGCATGCTGGTACGGGCAGGTTCGAGCACCGCGAATTGCACCGGCCGGCCGGTCTTGCGCTGGATGACGATGGCGCGGCTACGGACCCGACCCCCACTGACGATGTCGCCAATCCTGAGCTTGACGATGCCGCAGCCTCGCAGCTTGCTGTCGATGGCGAGGTCGAAGATCGCCCGGTCGCGCGTGCGCCGTTCGCGGTCGAGCCAGAACCGGATGGCCCAGACCTGCTGAGGCTTGAGGGCGCGCGTGGCGCCGAGCTTGCGGCCGGCGTTCCAGGCGGGCCGCCCTTTCGTGGCCGGATCGTGTGCTGAGTGTTCCCTTATCTGTCTCCTCACCGGCTTGTGTCGGCGAGGCGAGAAGACGCCCGAAGCGAAGCTCCTGAGATGAGGGTGGGTCTATGCGGACGGTCCGCTGGCGAACCCAACCCGATCGCGCGGACCGCTATCGGCCCTTCTCGAAAGCGGCCACTGGCCACACGTCCAACAATATCGGCGTGGGTTGGAAAGCAGGCTTTGACCCTTTACCCCGAAGCGGGCGGGCCGCCCGCGCCCACAGAGGATGCTTGCGGTCAGGCAAGCCTACGCCAGACGGACGGCAGCACGAAGCCGCGCGCTATGTCTGCAACAGGTCGAGCGTTTCAAGGGTATCGGCGACCTTGCTGCGAGCCATTTCATTGAGCGGCAGGATTGGGCGCGGTGGTACGGCACGGAAGATGTCAAGCAGATCAACCAGCGCGTAGATGACCCGCAAGCTTGAGAACTCCTTGAACAATTCCCAGAGTGGTTCAAGGCTGGCGTTCAGTCGTCGCGCTTCGGCTAGCTCGCCTGCTTGAACCGCCCTGACGATGTCCATGCCGATCTTCGGAAATAAGCCCGCAACCACGCTATACCAAGTATCTCCGCCTGCGATCAGCGCCTCTACCGAGTTCCAGTCGCCGCTGTAACCGAGCGAGAACCCCTCCGGCACCGCGTCCCGCAAGCTTCTCAGGTGCTCGGCCACAGCCAGCGGCTCCGGAGCAGGGCTTTTTACCGAGACGACACCCGAAACCTGGCTCAGACGCCCAACCAGCGCGGGACTGAACCGGAAGTGGGTGGTTCCCGGATTGTCGTAGATGCAGAGTGGCAGACCGCTCTCGCGTGCCACGGTCGCGAAGTGTTCGAACACCTCATCCTCCGTGAGCGGCGTATAGGACATAGCAGCAAGGAGGCCGAGATCAGCCCCGGCGGCCTTTGCGTCCCGAGCGTTCCGCACGGCCTCGTCGGTCCGGAGCGCACCAACACCGACCAGTAGCGGCACGCGCCCCGCGAGCTCGTCTACGGCCGCCTCGACGGCCCGGAGGCGCTCCTCGCGAGAGAGGAAGGGATAGGTGCCGGTACTGCCGAGAAGACCGATCGAGTGGACTTCCGCCGCCACTAAGGGACGGAGCAACGCGCGCAGGGCTGTCACATCCACCTGACCTTTGGCGTCAGAAGGCGTGATCGGGAAGGCGGATAAAGTCGTCATGGATGCTCCGGCAACGGTCTTTATCCAGCCCGGGCGGTCCGGTCGCCAGTGCCAATTTCGAAATTTTTACTGGACCAATTCCGAAACGAGCTGCGCTCCCGCTTTGACGCATCCACGGTTCAGAAGCGGACCGGCAGCACTCCATCCAACTGAGCCGTTCGTCCGAGCACTGGGCGGCGGCCGATGCTGGCCGCAAGCGGAATGGCTGCTTTGAAGGAAGTCTGCTGGAAAAGTGGGCGGCCTTCTACCGACCCAACCCAGCCGCTCGGACCGCAGTCGGTGCTCCCGCAAAGCAGACGCTCGTCAGCCGTTCAGGCTGGCATTCCGACGAAGCGCCCCGCGCACCGTTCGGTGGCGGGGCGAAGTCGGTCTCGGAGGGAAGATGCGGGTGGCCGACCGGTCCGGATCAGCGTCCACAGGGATCGAGACGGCATAGGTCAACGATGCCTGCTCGATCGGGTAAACCTACAACAATCGATACCGCCCGCATTCACATGGGTGGAAAAGCCATGTCGGAAGCATCGCGCTACCAAGAACATCGTCCATCCGAACAACCCCGGATCAGACGACGGCGCTCAAGCCGACTTTGACGAAGGATCACTGACATAGGTGAAACCCGGCCGCCGACCTTCATCTATAGTCGGTTCATCGCCAGATCAGGTAATGGCGGGCTTCGGTTGTCGAGCGCTCGCTTTCAACGAACAGGCGCATGCATGCCAGACGAGCCGTTCATCATCGACCATCCCGCTCCAGGTCAGCGCACCGATCGGGCGTTCGTCCTCGGCGTAGGCGGAGCTATCCGATCCGCTATCGTCCTCGAGGCTGAAACCGACGAACACGCTCGATCAATTGCGACTACGATCGCCACCGCCTTCGGCCTTGATCTGTGGGAGCGGGCGCTTCACCTCGGCAGCTATCCACCGCGACCGACGTATCCGGACATTTGAGCGGATGATCACGGCGTCGGCTT
>NZ_JALNUL010000101.1:0-6595 GCF_026540775.1 Methylobacterium sp. GC_Met_3 | reverse complement strand
GGATCGGTTGTTCCCAAAGCTTCCTGATCTCGATGTCCCCGTGCAAAGGGACCCAACTAGCCCGGCCGAGAGGCCGGGCTTTTTTGCATCCGATCCGGTGTACTCAGGACGGAGCTACTTTCCGCCGCCGCTGCCGGTCGAACCGACGCGGGACGGCTGGCCCTCATTGCCAGCAGCTGCGGAGTCGGTCGCGATGCCGTCAGCGGCACGCCCGGTCGGCGAGTAGGTCGCAGCGGGTGCATCTCCAGTCGAACCCGGCTGGCGAGTGACGATGCCAGGCGCACCAGGTGGCACGATTACGGTGGTGCTGGTCGGCGACTCGATAACAGCCTGCGCAAAAGCCGGAGGCGCCAAGCTAGCGAGGATAGCGGTAACGATGGCGATCTTGGTCATCCTGATCTCCTGTCGGGGGACGGCGCGGCAGGAAACTCCTGAAGCGTTTGGCAACCATGATTGTGCGCGATCGATCCCGGAAGTTGCCGCTCACAGGAACACCGTCGTGTGCTCGCGCACGCTAGACACGAACGGCAACAGATGCGGGGTAAGCCTCGATCCGATCGCCGCGTCTGCGCGCTGATCCACTCCACGGCCGGCTCCGATCTGATCATGGGCGGGGGAGCGCGCCGCCTTCTGGCGTTGCAACCGGCTGTCGGTACACTAGCAGGCGATGCACAACCTCGCGCCTAACAGTCTCTCTCGCCTGCGATCCCTCTCGACGCTGGGGCCGCGCTTCTACCGAGCCTCGGTCTACACGCGTCCGACCCCACCAATCGGAGGAGTAAGGTGAGGCGGTAAGCCTGCGTCGCCATCCCTACGCCTTCCGCTCCCGGAACCGGATCCCCGCTCCGCCACCGTTCTCGGGGATGAACTCCAGACCGGCGCCGCTCATAGGTAGGAGACGGATAAGGCTGTCGGCAATCATCCGAGGATCCCTCATCGCGCGGCCTTGAGCCAACCCGCGTGCCATGGTTCAAACAGGACGGCCAGGTGGGTGAGTGTCCAGCCAGGAGCCTGCAAAGCTCCGCACGTCCGGTTCGACTCCGGACCCCGGCCTCCAAACCATTCCTACGTAACATCTGGCTCCCATCGAGCGGTGAGGCCATCGCCGCCTGGCACTCGCGCGGGGTAGGGCAGGGCGCTCCATAACCAATCGCCAGTTGGGCTCGCCAAGCTTCATGGGTGAGCTGGAAGGATCCCGCTCTCCCCGAAAAGGGGGTCTTTTAGGGGTCCCGAAAATGGGGGCGCTACCCAGGGGGGCCCCTCTTTCCGAATAAAAAAAGGGGGTCGCTTTTTATGTGACGCCTCACGACGGATCGGCAGGCTCGGCTCGAAGCCTCACGCCAGGGCGCCCGTGGTTCAGGAACTCGACGCCGGCAGCCTCCAACGCGGTCTGGACCCGGCGGACCACGTCGGCGCCGCTCGTGATCTCCGCGACGCCCTTCGCCTCCATCTTGCGGATCGTGTTGACGTGCAGGTCCGCCCGCGTGGCGAGGTCTGCTTGTTCGATGCCCGAGAGCGCGCGTGCGGCTTTGAGCTGATTGCCCGTCACCAACATTGATGTTTGCCACACACATTTAGAGGCCGACGGCACACACCAACACGGCTGTGTGTATGAAACACACATCCGTGTTGCCCGCATACATAGTCGGGTTGCTCGCCAATGTCCAACCGCACCGTCTCTCGGACCCGCCTCTCCCGCTCGCTACACGACAGCAAGCCCAAGATCCCCGCCGGCCTGCTCTCGGCCCGCGCCTTCATTCAGTTCGGTGCTGGCAAGCGCCCCCTCGTCGTCTCCGGCCAGTACGACCGCGCCGCCATCATGGCCGTCGCCTGCCGCGCAGCCCCCGGCATCATGGAGCGCTGCAGCGTCTCCCGCCGCGTGGCGATGTCCTCCGCTCTCAAGGCCGCTTGGCAGGTCGCCAAGGCCGCCCACCGCGCCGCTGCGCACTGAGGCCGCGTCGATGTCCGCCCCCCTCACCCGCCGCACCGCGCTCGCCGTCGCCGTGTCGCTCGCGTCCTACCGGCCCGCCCTGGCGTTCGATCCCTTCGCCGAGGCGATCCGGTGGGCCAAGGCCGGCGATGCAGCCTACCGCCGGACCGGTGACTGCGCCCGCGCCACGCAAGCCGCTGGCATCCCCCTCCCGGCCGACTGGCGTTCCTATCGTGCCGGCCTGCTGCGAGTTCGCACGGAGGCGCGGTTCGCGCTCCACAGCATGACGCCCGCGACGCCTGCCGAGGCCGTTGCGCTCGTCGCCTACTACCGCGACCGGGCCGAGGCATCGGGCGATCCTGTCGCCTTCCGTGCGGCGCGCAGGCGCCTGCTCAAGGTCGCCAAGCGGCCGGGCGCTGTCTCCTTCGACCTGACGCCGCTGGACCGCGCCGCACCGGTCTGACCAGCCCGCCGAAATTCGTCGCCTTCCCCCGACCCACCGCCACGAGCCCCATCAAGAGCGCGAACGATGAAGCACGCCCGCATCCCAGATTTCAGTCATCCCGTCCCGGTCCGCGTCACGGACAGCGGCAAGCCCGAGCGCGTCCACGTGCGTCGCCCCTACCGCGACCTACCGGACGAGCCGATCCCCGGCGAGATCGAGCCTTGGCAGGCCGTGACCCCGATCCGGCCGGACACGGCGCACAGCCGGTCCCTGCGCTTCCTCGACGCTGCGGGCGAACTGCCGGCCGCCGTCGCCATCGTGGGCGGTGGCATGGTCCTGACCGGCCTCGCCACTCTGCTCTGACCCCAGCCCGCAACCCGAGCGGGCCAGCTGCCCGCGCCCTCATTCGAGGATCCCGCGATGTCCCTACGCACCACTCTACAGAAGCTGATCCGCCGCGATCCTGCCACCGCCCTGCGCGAGCGCGCCACTGAACTGCGCGGCAGCCTGAGCCGCCGGACTGTCGTGGCCGGCACCGTCGCCACCGCTGTGCCCTTGCCGGCACTCGCAGCCCAGCCGCAGTCCGAGCGCGCCGAGTACCGCGCCTGTCTGTTGGCCGCCTATGCCGAGGACAGGGCTCGGCGCCCATCCAGCAAGACAGCCGAATTCGGCAGCGTCGAGGAGCGTGCCGCTGACCTCGTGGGCCGGCGCCTCTGGCACACAGCTCGGGAAGTCCTCGCCCTGCCGCCGCCCACCACTAGCGACGGCCTTGCTCTGACAGCGCTGGCCGCCGCGATCATGGCCGAAGCTGAGTACACCAACGATGAGCCGGCCATCACTGCTGCCGTCAGCCTGACCCGGGCCGTCCTAACCTTCAACGGGAGCCTTCCCCGAGGGGTTCGTTGGGTTCGGCGACGAGCCCGACCACATCGACCGCGACGAGGCTCTCTACAGCTCCGCAGGCTCGCTTCCGGCATGGGCCATCGCCCAGGCGCAAGCTGAACTCGCCTGACGCCGCCACCGCGCCGCGCTCAACCGCCGCGCCTCCCCTGATCCTATGATCCCAGGAGGCACCATGCCCTCGCTCAATCTCCGCAACCTGTTCCGTCAAGACCTTGCCGCTCCGAGCCTTCGAGAGCGCGCCGCCGCTCACCGGGCCCGCGCTGCGCATCAGCCTGGAGGAGGCGGCTCAGACCGCCCTCGACGCGGCGGATCGGATTATCGCGGTTCTGGACCGCATGGACGGCGACGCGGACCACGAAGACGGCGGGGACGCTGAACCGTCTCTGGCAGCCCCCGAGAACACCGAGGGCTCGCAGGTCGTCTACATGCGCGGCGGTGATCGGGGCCGCGAGGTCGATGCGCCCGAGACCGTGCTGCCGGAGGTGTTGATCGAGCCGCAGCCGGTGGCCGGCATCCTGCCCTGGCGCGGGCGCGGCAACTTCATCGCGGCGGCCGGCACGATGCTCCTCGACTTCGTAGGCATGCGCTGATGCCGACCCAACTGCCAACCCGCCCCACGGTTGAGCGGCGCCTGTCGCTGCCGGAGACCGCCCGCTTCCTGATCCTGGTGGCGCGCGTGCGCCTCCTCGACCTTCGGATGCACCGCGTCGTTCGGCAGGGCCCCGGCTTCTCTGATGACCGTCTGTTGCACCTGATGCGCCGATGGCTGGCCCTGCACGAGGCGATAGCCGCCATGTTGCCGGGCGTTCCCGAGCCCAAGCACGTCAAGGAGGTGCGGGCGATCCTGCGACCGCCCCTAGCCCCCAGAGACCGGGGCGAGGGCCGTCGAAAGCCCTTGCAGTAGCGCGGTGAAGCCCGCGGCCAACGCCGCTGCGGCGTTGATCTTAGACTGCTTGTTCAGCGCATCGTCACGTGGCGTCGATCGGGCCGGCCGACCATTCTCCCAAAGCTTCACGGTGAACGGGGGGCATGCGGAGCACCGCCGACCAGAACCACAGCCCTGCAGAGACAATGGCCGAGGCCGCCGAGGCATACTGCAATACGGTCGGCAGGCTCGGAGGCATCGCACGATCTCAACGTTGACTAAACCGTGCCGCCCGGCCGGCATGCGCAGTCCGGCCGGACCAATTTTTGGCGCGTCGCCAGCGAGGGTCAGCAGCCGCCGCAGATCGGCTTCGCGTCCCGCTGCCCTTCTCTTTCTAGGCGATCCATTGTCCTCTCGCGGCTGTAGGATTGCGCATGCGCCAAACGACGGATGCCAACCTTCGAAGGCTGCATTGCGCGGGCCGTCCTAGTCGAACCGGAGACCGCAGCGTTAGCGATCGACGACGAGTGCGAGATGCAGTCGCCGTTTTACGCCGTAGAACTACTATTTTCTGATAAATTTATCGCGTTTCGCGTAACCACGCCCACACGTGCTGCAGCGTCCCTTGTTCACCGATCCGTTGAGCTGCTCGGCTCTCGCTACGCCAAACCTGAGGTGGGGTGCCGTAGCAATTACGGAAACTGCGGCTCAGTTGCGAGATCGTGTTGAAAGCATACACCTCCGCCAATCGGCTGATGGTGCGTCTTTCCATCGGGTCAGCGAGGGCGTCGCGCACTGCCCTCAAGCGCTCCCCTTGAACAAAATGCATCACGCCTCCTTCCGGCTCGAACATCCGGTAGAGTGTGGACCGCGAGATCTGCATCCGCTCGGCGATCAACTCGGGCGACAATGTAGCTCGCGACAGATTTTCCTGGACAATCGTTTTGGCTAGCGCGAGCAGACCGCCATAGAGTTCATGACCCTCCAGCACGTCCGTGGCCTGCGAGGGGTCAAGCAGACGGCGAAGGAAGGCTACGAATTCATTGGCGACGGTCGAAGCGTCGTCAGGATGGGTGGTCGGCAATCGGCGATAGATATTTAAAATATATGTGGCCAGCAATCGGTTGCGGGCTGTATCAAAAAGCAAATCATGATCTTCAAGCGGTAGACCATGGAGGTGGGCGCACGGGACGACGATGCCAGTTGTATCGGCTTGGTCGAGCATACCATCGATTAAGTGCCGGCGACCAATGAGCGTCACGGTACCAGATGAGGCTGAAATCGCTTTGCCAGCGATGGTGCCTCGATAGCGACCGGAACGATAGAGTTGGAATGTGTAATGGTCAGGGCCAGCGTCGACGCGTCGGCGGTCCCGCTGAAGATGCTGAGTTGAAAGCAGTGTGCGGTGAGCGACGAGATCACCGACTTGGTAGGCGATGTTGCTACCGAAAGGCAGGACGGCGGATGGAGTCGTGGGTCTGACTTCGTACAATGGCGCCATGAGGGTGCGCCATCGCTCATAGGCCTCTCCCGGGGGCAGGCCTGATGTCGTCAGGAAGAAGTAAGGCAACCCCATTTAATCGTGCTTTCATCAGCACTCAACGAGCCAAATTCTCAGGTACCCGGCCTGTTCAGCGGCGGACGTTAGGCATGCGGCACTAGGCGCTCTCCTAGGACGGGGCACGGCCTGATGACACTCAGCCTAAATATCAACTTTTAATCTTGTATTCAGTTGCACGAGGTGCACGCACAGGGTGCTCCGTTCGAGCAACGGCGTCGTCCACAGTGGCAGCTCACGGCGTAGACGGATGCGCAGACATGACCGCTGCCGCCAGCACAATCCGAAACACCTTCTCCTGTGGCCCTGACCGGTCCACCGCCTCGAAAGCCGGCGTGGCATTCACAAGAGCCGCGATGTCGAAGCTGTGGCCGCTGGCGAAGCGGTAGGGGCCGGCTGTCGGATCCCGCAGGTATAGGTCGATCGCTGCGACAACTTCCTGGCTGGTGATGATGCCGGCCTTGCGCAGGTCCGCGAGGGTCGACTGTCCGGCTGGCATGGTCGCGCTGATCATCCCCCGACGTTGACTTAGCTGTGCCGCCCGGCCGACAGGAACCGTTATTGATCATAATGAGCAGCACTGTCTCGGTCCGCGACCTCAACTCATAGCACCATTTGAGGGCTGCCGAGGGGCAGCGATCGACCTCGGCCCAAGCGACCCTGTGAGAATTCTCGCGGGCGGTAGGACGGGCCGAGCTATGCGGTGACGGTCTGCGCCCGGTCGGTATGACGAACGCGACCATCAGTCCGTAAAGCCCCCACACTGACGAATTGCCGCCAGGCACGGCCCTGACTTGGTGGGCCGTTTACCGCTCCGCATCACACTCCAGTCCGCCATCTCACGGACGCCGCCATGCCGACATCGTTTTCTTGGCTCCCTGGGGCGCCAGTACC
>NZ_JALNUL010000100.1:0-6903 GCF_026540775.1 Methylobacterium sp. GC_Met_3 | reverse complement strand
CTATGGCTATCGGTATGGCTGACGTGGGTCGGTAGGAGGCCGTCCGCTTTTCCGGCGCCCCTACCGTGAAGCGGACCAGCGGCTTTCGGCGAGTTTCAGGCTCACCGGTGGGCGCCCATGAACGTCTGGGTTGGGTGGTTTTCTGCCGGTCCGCTTTCGGGCGGTTCAACAACGAAGCCGACATTGCGGTCGCGATCGCTCACGATCCATAGCTGAGGTTGCTAAGCAGTTGACACATCGCTGCTTGCGGAAGGCGAGCTTGGCGACTCAGGCAGCCGGGCTGTGTCGACAAGAGTACGTTCACTCGCCAGGCTACTCAGCTCGAAAGTCCACGGACGGCTTTCGACTAGCCCAGGCCGGTGGCAGACAATTCCGGCCGTCGACCCGCTCCGAAGGGGCGGGAGCAAGAGGCAGCTGTTTTCTAAGTAACTTTCTCTCAATCCGCACCTCGAATGCCCTCGATCGTAAGGGAGTCTCAATATCTGGGCCTATACACCCCAAAAAATGCCTATGATCGGCTGTGCCAGGTCCGATCTGAAGGCCGCAAGCAATGAGGCAAGCTTTAAGAGTGGACCGTGGCAACGAGAGCAACAGAAGAAAGAGGGGGATGCGCACGCTTCTGTGATGCTCAGGACGGCACTGCCGCCGTAGAGTTCGCAATGATAGGCGGATTGCTCATCTTCCTGTCCATGGGGATCATGCAGGTCGGCTTGTACATATACACGTCAGCCGCCTTGGAGAATGCCGTCGCCAAGTCGAGCCGCCAGATCATGACTGGCGCAGCGAGCGCTGGTACGCTGACAGCCGCACAGTTCCGCTCGAATGTACTATGCCCGGCGCTCCCAAGCGGGCTTTCCTGCGCCAATGTCATCACGAACATCAACACTATTCCTGAAGCCTCGTCACCTGGCGGGTTCTATCAGTACGTTAACAGCCAGCAGTCGTGGATCATTCCGCCGAGCATGGACAATACCAAGACTAGTTTCTGCACCGGTACCGGCGGGTCCGTGATTTACGCTCAGGTGTATTACGCAATGCCAGTTCTGTTTCCGACCCTTATCGGCACTGCGGCGACGACCTGGGGTGGGCGCTCGGTTTATTTCGTGGGATCTTTCGCAGCATTCCGGAACGAGCCGTTCCAGAGCTCGTCGAATACCGGTTGCTAGCGCATGCTCGCATCCTGCCTGCGCCTGCGCGCTTTCCCGTCAGACCGCCGCGGCGTCTCCGCAGTCGAGTTCGCTCTGTGCACGCCAGTCTTGATGGTGCTCCTCCTCGTCGGGTTCGATACCGCCCGCTACATCGTGGCTGCTCGTCGACTGGCGGTCCTTGCAGCCACCATCGGCCAGATGCTGTCGGTCTCGACCACCGGGCAGGTCGCCGTCGCCGACCTGCAATTCTACGAAGATGCCACAGTCGGCGTCTTTCCGCAGGTGCTGCAGGACTCTTACCAGCAAGGTGTCGCGTGGCGTAACGACATGGGCATGACAGTGTCGGTGGTGAACTTCACAGGCTCTAACCCAACATACACCGGCAAAGTTGGTTGGAGCGCAGGCACGAATTTGCGCCCGTGCAACGCGTCGATGATCGTAGCGTCCGATACGGCGCCGCCCAGCCCCACCGCCCTGCCAAGCGACACGTTCGGCCCAGGATCGCTTATCATCGTCGACCTGACCTACACGTTCCGCCCGACCATCGCGACGCGGTTTATGACGGCGCTGACGATCCCGCGCTCCTTCTATGTCCAGCCCCGCTACGTCGCCACGCTTACATATGGGGGCGCGGCCGGCGCGACAGTAAAGCAATGCTGAGGCTGTTATGATCCGCGCGAACCTTCTGAACCGCTTCGGTCGCGACGCAAGCGCCTCAACGGCGGTGTTCTTCGCCTTTTGCGCGATCCCAATGATAGGCATCGTCGGCATCGGGATCGACTATTACACAGCGCTTGCCAACAAGGCTCGCCTTGACGCTGCAGCTGACGCCGCCGCGATCGCCGGTATTACAGCCGCGCAGCAATACATAAGTGCCAACTCGAGCTCACAGATCGACCCCGGCTTGACGAGCAACGCGATCAGCGCCGGGCAGACCCAGGCTGGCAAGGCTTTCTACGCCAATGCAGGCAAGGCCAAGACGCTGGTCAACGCCGTAGCAAGCGCCGTCGTCGCCCGCAGCGGCCAAACACTAACCGCGAGCGTAAATTATACCGGGACGCAAGCGACCGCTTTCGGCAAGCTGTTCCGGGTCCCAACGTTCAGCCTCGCTGGCCATTCCGGATCGAGCCTGACCATGGGCTCATACCTTGATTTCTACCTCGCCCTCGACATGTCGGGATCGATGGGTCTGCCGACCAGCACGGCCGGCCAGCAGCAGCTGATGGCGATCAATCCAGACGACCGGAGCCAGTATCCAGGAGGGTGCCAGTTCGCCTGCCATTTTTCAGGCTTTCAAGGCTACGGCGTCGCCAAGAACAACAACATCACCCTAAGAGTAGACTCTGTTGGTAAGGCCGTTCAGAACTTGATTCAGACCGCCAACATTACGCAAACACTGAAGAACCAGTATAGGATAGGAATTTATACATTCATCGTAAACGTGATGCAGGCGGCGGCGCTGTCGTCGAACTTCGCCGCCGCCACGACCGTCGCTGGCCAGCTCGGCGCGACCTACCTCGATACCGGCCTGGCGAACGCGGCAACCCAAGTTATGGGTTCGGGCGGAACGCATTTTGAGAACGTCTTTCCGGGCGTGCAGCAGTACGCCCAGACCTTCGGTGACGGCTCATCACCTACGAAGCCAAAGGCATTCTTGTTCATCGTCACTGACGGTGCAGACAACAATCAGACCTACGATGGCAATGGCAACTGGACCGGATCGCAGCCGCAACGGCCAAACAACTTCCAATACTGCCAGACCGCCCAGCAGCAGGGGGTCACGGTGGCGATCCTATACGTTCCCTATCAGCCTATCTACAATCCGAACTCCAGCTTCGCCGGCGACGAGGATGGCAAGGTCAATACCGTAATTCCGAATATACCAGGCGACTTGCAGGCCTGCGCTTCTCCTGGATACTTCTTTACGGCCAATTCGGACACTGACATCAACAATGCGATGCAGACCATGTTTGCGCAGGCGCTTCGAGCCGCCCGGATAACACAATAGGGCATGTACTATGCCGCCAGCTACGCTTGTATCAGCAGATCAACAGTGGATCTCGACGATAGCGTATCAACGACGCTTGTTACTCGCCGTCTGATCGAGGCGAATTCGTATATCTAAAGGGGGTGCTTGGGGTAAAAACTCATCATGGAGGGGGAAAGCACCCAGCGTCGGGCACAAGGGCGCTTCCAAGTCAGACCGAGATTCATGTCCGCTTTGGAGATCCCACCGCAAGCCCCAAACCGACCGGATTGGGTCGGTAGGAGGCCGTCTGCTTTCCCAGCACATCTGTTCAGAAGCAGCCATTCCGCTTACGGCCAGACCACGTCTTGCCGAAATGCCATCTCGCGCAGAACCAGACGTTCGGCTTCGCGCCCAATTCGGTCATTGAGGGGTGGTAGGAGAAATCTCCAAAGCAGACGCTGTCCCAGGCTGATCCTTCCAAAAACTGGACACGGCGTATCCCGCGAGAGTCGGACTGGCATGTGATGAGCGCAACAGTCCCGAGCGTCACGGGCCATGATCGCCAGCGGAACAGCCTGATCGATGCGGGCCCCAGTGCGCAGAGGCGTTGAGAGCCGAATGCTGAATAGAGAGCATGCAGCTCGAATGGCAATCGTCATGATCCATTCGCTACCAGACCGGAGGTTGTCCATCGTGTTGTGGATCAGCAACTCGCGAATGATCCTCAAAGCCTCCATTCTGGCTGCCGCAATGTCCGCAAGTCTGACGCCATCTGTCTCGACGTAGTGCCGCGCTGCATCGATGTGAAAGAAGCAGTGAGGCATCGATCGCTCGGCCAAATCCAGCGAACAGATGTAGAGGGCTGGACAGCGCTAGGACCGGCCGAGTGTGCATAATCTGCCGGCTTCTCCGACACTGCTTCAGCGTGAGATCTTTCTGACGCTTAGGGTAAACATAAGTGCGATCAGGTTGACGCGACCGACAGTGTTGGCTTGAGCCGCGTTGCAGGTGAGGCTTTGGTTCCGACAAGCGATGGAGCTCAAGTTCAGCCTTTCGGCAGCGCCTCGCCGCCCCAGTTCACCTGTCGAGGGATTTACACCCACGATGATCTTCTCGGCGCCCAGTCATTTCCGGTGCGAGTCCAGCGCGGCACCCGGAGTTTCAAGCGTAGCCGTCTTGAAACGGAAACTGATGATCTTTCCAGACATTTCGGCCGCATGAAGAGCGTCGGCGACCGCTCTGGCTAGTGTGTCTTGATCGAAGGGCTTGCTCAGCCGAGGCAGAACAACGGGATACTCTGCTGATACTTCGGCGTAACCCGATGCCAGGATGACCGGCAAGCCGGGGTGCACGCTGGAGATCCGCTCCGCCAGCTGTGTTCCGGTCATGCCCGGCATGGCTTGGTCGGTAATGACGAGGTCTAGCCCTTGTCTGCAATTGAGAAGGTCCAAGGCCTCCTGGCCCGATCGGGCTGCGACGACGCGATGACCTAAATCCTCCAGCATGGCCACCGTGTTTTCGAGAACCAGCGGATCGTCATCGACGACGAGCACGGTCAAAGACCGCGACGACAGGCGCGGGGAAGGCGCAACGCTCGCAGTTTCCGCTCGTGCCCCCGCCTCAGCTAGCGGAAACCACATCTCTGCGGTCGTTCCCTCGCCAAGTCGGCTCCTGAGCGTGAGACGGCCTCGGGACTGTGCAGCCAAGCCCTGCACCATCGGCAGGCCCAATCCTGTTCCCTTGCCGACGCCCTTCGTGGTGAAGAACGGCTCCTGCGCGCGAGCGAGGGTTTCCGGGTCCATGCCGCTGCCTGTATCCGCCACCGAGAGGCAGACGTAGTGGCCCTCCGGAAGATCGGCCGCGTCCGCCTCGCCCGCTTCGCGCCCCGCAATCGTGATCGTGCCGCCCTCGGGCATGGCATCGCGCGCGTTCACAGTCAGGTTGAGAAGCGCAAGTTCACACTGATGCGCGTCCACCGTTACGCGCGGCAGGCCGAGCGGGAAGCGGGTCTCGATGTGCACCCGCGGTCCGATTGAGCGCTGAAGCAGATCCGTCATACCCTGCACGAGTTGAGGCAGGTCCACCGCCTCGGGTTTCAGCTGCTGCCGTCGCGCGAAAGCGAGCATGCGCTGCGTCAGGGCAGCACCGCGCTGCGCGCCTTGAACGGCGTTGTCGAGCAGGCGTGTGAGCTTGGGATCGTCCGGCAGGCGTTTGCGAAGCAGTTCAAGGCTGCCAAGCACCGCCATGAGGAGGTTGTTGAAGTCGTGCGCGACACCGCCAGTGAGTTGGCCCACCGCCTCCATCTTCTGAGCCTGTGCCAGCGCCTCACGGGCTTGATCTAGAGCTTCCTGGGCCTGCTTACGCTCGGTGATGTCGCGTGTGACCTTGGCGTAGCCGACGAGTTGCCCCTGATCGTCGCGGATCGCGTCGAGCACCACGTTGGCCCAGAAACGGCTGCCGTCCTTGCGCAGCCGCCAGCCCTCGGCCTCGAACCGCCCCTCGCGAACAGCAGTCTCAAGGGCCGCGGCGGGAACGCCGCGCTGGAGATCCTCGGGCGTGTAGAAGCGAGACAGATGGCTGCCGACAATCTCCTCGGCCGTGTAGCCCTTGATGCGCTCAGCCCCGGCGTTCCAGTTGGCGATCCGGCCTTCGGTGTCGAGCATGAAGATCGCGTAGTCCTTCACGCCCTGGAGCAGCAGCCGGAAGCGCTCCTCACTCGCGCGGAGAGCCACGGCCTCGTGCGCGGATGCCTCCGACAGGTGCCGGTCGAACATGGCGGCGGCAAGTGCCAAAACGAGGATCAGGAAGGTCGTGCCGGTGACCCAGAGCGCGAGGTAGGTTTGATTCACACCCGCGGTACTGTGGGCATGATCGATGGGAACATGTGTGCTGAACGCGGAACCCCGCATCGCGGCGTAGTGCATACCTGAAACCGCGAAGCCCATGACCGCGGCGGCCAGGAGCCGCAGCTTGACGCTGGTCTGCTGGAAGGCGAGCCAGAGCGCGGCGACGGCTGCGCCGATCGCGACGAGGATCGAGACGGCGACCCAGAGATGGTCGTATCGCAGGTCGGCCGGCATGCGCATGGCCACCATGCCCGTGTAGTGCATGCCCGCGATGCCGAGCCCCATCACGAGGCCGCTCAGGGTGAGGGCGACCGGTCCTGCGCCGGGCCGGTTGACGACGACGAAGCCCAGCCCCGTGACCGCGACGGGCAGCATCAGCGAGAGCAGGGTCAGGCGCAGGTCATAGCCGACCTCCAGGCCGGGGAGGCTGAAGGCAAGCATGGCGACGAAGTGCATCGACCAGATGCCGCCGCCCATGGCGAGGGCGGCGGTGGCGAGCCACGCACGCGAAGGCCACCCAGTGGTAGCACGCATTCGTGCGGCGAGGTCGAGCGCCGTGTAGGAAGCGGCGGCGGCGATCAGGATGGAGAGTGCGACGAGGGCGGAGTCATGAGTTCCGGCGTGTGGCATCCTGGCGAATTACCTTACGACCTTGTTCAACGCGTGCGCTCATCGCTCCGGGTTCACCGGACGAGCCGAGAATGCACTACGTCCATTGCGGCAAGAGCAACACATGTTTGGATGTCGACAGCTCGGCACTACTTCGCTGCTGAGCTGCCGCTCAACGTCCAAAGGGCGCAGCCTTGTCGAGGTACCGTCGCCTCCGGCTGAGTGTGCCCGTATGAGGGCACTGCGACCTAGGTCGCATCTGGTGTCTCCGGTTGCCTTCAACCCACCAGGGGACAATAGATCATGCCTGTGCGGCTTCTAATCGGCCGAT
>NZ_JALNUL010000010.1:0-167460 GCF_026540775.1 Methylobacterium sp. GC_Met_3 | reverse complement strand
GGTCCGCAGTCAGGACTTTATCGATACGATCGGTATTAATACCCACATTCCCTATACCGACAGCAGCTACGCGGACATCGACAAGGTTCTTGAGGCACTGCGATATCTCGGCGTCGGCAACCTACGCGATGCAGTCCCGGATCCGTCGCTGCCTGGAGGCGGGGGATCGCATTTCGGGCCTTTTGCGACCGCCGGTTTCAAATTCGATTTCGTCGTCGCGTCCAACCTGCCGCTTACGAAGACGCTGTCCCTCCTCGACGATTTCGCCCGGATCCACCCACGCGCGATCACATCCGTCGAAGGCCCCAATGAGGTCAACAACTGGCCCGTTACTTATAACGGACAGACGGGTCCTGACGCGGCAATCGAATATCAGATCGATCTCTACAAGGGCGTCAAAGCCAGCCCGTCGCTCGACAAGGTGCCTGTTTACAATCTGACGTCCTGGCCAGAATTGTTCGGCCAATCCGACGTCTACAATGCGCACATCTACCCGCCGAAAGGCGAGCAGCCGGGCGTGCATGTCAAGAACGTCGTGGATCAGGCCAATCGCTTAGACCCGAAGCGTGCGGCTGCCATCACCGAGGTCGGGTACTACACGTTGCCGGGCAAGGGCACGTGGGGTGGGGTCGATGAGCCGACCCAGGCGAAGCTGTCGCTCAACCTGATCCTCGATGCCGTCGATATGGGTGTCGCGAAGGTCTATCTGTATCAGCTCCTGGACGCTTACCCCGATCCGGCGGCGAGCGAGATGGAGAAGCATTTCGGCTTGTTCGATATCGACTATCGCCCCAAGCCGGCCGCAACAGCGATCCACAATCTCCTCCAAACGGTTTCCGCGAAGGGTCGCGGGGGCGCCGCACGCGAGACCCGGTTGCCGAAGCTGACGGTGTCTTCGGGCGAACTCGAGATCAAACACCTCCTCGTGGAGGGCGAGGGTGGTCTTACGACCCTCATCCTCTGGGATGAGAGGCCGATCTGGGACAGCGAGAAGAACGTGCCCCTGCCAGTGACGCCTGTCGACGTGACGGTGGACAGCGACGCGGATCTGCCCGCGGTGAAGATCTTCGATCCGACCGCAGGTGCAGAGGCCGTCCAGACGCTCGATAAGACCCGCTCGGTGAAGGTGCCGTTGCAGGGCTATCCGAAACTGATTCAGTTCCGGACCCGTTAGCTCGCGCGCCATCGTGACGGGACCGTTCGGCACAGAACTCGCCAGGCTGAGGCAGGCGCTGCTCGCGCGGCTAAGCGATTAGGCCCTGTTGCGAGAATGGCGGTGCGGGCCGGTGAGGCCATGAGCCTGACGGTCGGAAGACGCCTTCCGCGCTCTAGACCGTTACGCCGGGTCGGATCGTCACGGCCCCGTTCGAAGGTTCGCAGCGCGCGGGTCGAGACGCCCGCCCTCAGACGCGATATTTGCCGTTGCGCTTCACGAGGACGCGGGTTCCGACCGGAACGCGCTCGTAGAGGTCGGCGATGTCCTCGTTCAGCATCCGGACGCAGCCCGAGGAGAGTTGTTCCCCGATGCTCCACGGCTCGTTGGTCCCGTGGATCCGGAACAGAATGTCGCGGTTGCCCTGGTAGAGGTACAGGGCACGGGCACCGAGCGGATTGTCGAGACCGCCTTTGCGGGTCCGCGGCAGGTCGGGATTGAGCGCGACCATGGTGGTCGTCGGGCTCCAATTCGGCCAGACGCCCTTGCGGCCGACCCGGGCTTCGCCCTTCCAGGAGAAGCCGGCCTTCCCGACGCCGACCCCGTACTGCATCGCGGTGCCATCCGCCTGAACCAGCATGAGCTGCCGCTTGTCGATGTCGACGACGATCGTCCCCGGCTGCTCGGGCCCGTTGTAGCTGACCTGCTGGCGGCGGTACTTCGGATCCAGGCGGTCCGTGTCGACCAGCGGAATGTCGAAGGGCTTGTCGGGTTTGGCCCCGACGTACCAAGCCGCCTCGTCATCCTGCGCGACCTGCATGGACCTGGTCTGGCAGGCGGCCAGCGGGGCGATCGCCACGAGGGCGAAGAGAACCCGCGAGAGCGTCGCCCGGCACCGCGGTGCCGGGCGTTGGTCCGCGTTCATCAGGTGCGTCATGCGGTGTCCGATCATCCGGACATGCGTACCGTCATCACGCCCATGACGATGTAGCTTTTCCGCCGCAGCGAGCCCGGGCCGGGCGCCTCACCCAGCCACGATTGCGCCCTAATTCAGAGTGGCAGACGAGCGCTGCAGAGACCCGCGCGGAGCGAACGATGCCTGAAACCGAGACACTTCCCGTTGAGGCGGCCATCGCAGCCGCCGGGTCGCTCAGCCCCGCGATCCACCTCGACCATTGCGTGATTCATGTGAGCGACTGGGCCCGGTCGAACGCCTTCTACCGCGACGTCGTGGGCGCCGAGATCGTCGAGCGGCGCGGCGGCTACGCGTATCGGTTCGGCGGCGTGCAGCTGAATTGTCACGGGCCCGGCGTCAACCCGAAGATGGTGGCCGCACAACCGGTTATGCCGGGCAACAGCGATCTCTGCTTCCGATGGTCCGGGGCGATCACGGACGCGATCGCGCATCTGGAAGCGCTGGGCGTCCCGGTGGAACTCGGACCGGTGGACACGTTCGGCGCGGCCGGGACCGGCGTCAGCGTCTATTTCCGGGATCCGGACGGGTCTCTTCTGGAGTTCATCACCTATCCGGCGCCGTGATGATGCTGCGAGTTGCTCAGCCGCGGCTCTCGGCCAGGGCCTGGTTGGTCTGTTCCAGGCGCAAGGCGAGCACGCGCATCAGGGCGATACTGATCTGTGGAAACTGTGCGAGCAATTCGAGGAACACGCCGCGGTCGATGCGCAGGGCGGTCACTGCGGTTTCCGCCGTGACCGTGGCCGACCGGGGTTGCTCAGCGAGGATGCCCATCTCGCCCACCAGGGCATCCTGGCCGAGCAGCGCCAACCGGACCGGGCCGGCCGGACCATCGATGCTGACCTCCGCATTCCCCTTGAGGATCACGTAGGCCGCATCCGCCACATCGCCGCGGGCGAAGAAGCGTTGCCCGGGCTCGAAATGCACCCGCTCGCTGGTGAAGGCCAGGAGCTTCAGGCGCGCCGGCTCCACCTCGCGGAACAGCGGCACCTGCTTCAGGGAGGAAACCTCTGTGTCGAGGGTCATACCGGGGCTCCGCGGCGGCTCTGAAGCCCAGGACGGTGGGACCGGACGGGCCCGCCCATCCATGCGATTCATCCTACGCTTGTCCAGCCCTGCCCGGCTTTTCGGCCACGGCACCGTGATGATCATCGCTCTGGGTCTGGCGACCGCGCCGGCCCGCGCTCGATTGGTTCAGGCCGACTTGGCCCGGGTCGCGCTGGCGCCGCCCGCCGGAGCCCGCGCCCCGCTCGACCTCGCCGCCACGGACGCGGGCACCGGGCAGGTGGTGACGCTGGGCAGCGTTATCGCGGGACGGCCGGTCCTGCTGCTGCCCGTCGATTACACCTGTGGCAACGTCTGCGACCCCATGGTGTCGATGTCCGTGGATGCCCTGGCAGCGACCGGTCTCACGCCGGACGATTACGCCCTGGTGCTGATCGGCATCGATTCCCGTGACGATGCCGCGGCTGCGCGCCGCATGCTGGCCGATACGTTGGGCGACCGCGCCGCCACCGTGCGCCCCCGGGCGCTGATCGTGTCGGATACGGCGTTGAGCCGCATCACGACCGCCCTCGGCTACACGGCGATCTACGATGCCGGGACCGACAGCTTCGCTCATCCGGCGGCCGCTCTGCTGCTCGCCGGCGATGGGCGGGTCGCTCGGGTTCTCTCGCCACTGGCGCTCACCGGACGGGACCTCCGTTTGGCCCTCACCGAGGCCGGGAACGGCCGCATCGGAAGCTTGGCGGACCGCCTCACCCTGCTTTGCTACGGCTACGATGCCGCACGCGGGGTCTACACGCCGCTGATCCAGCGGATCCTGACCGTCGCCGGAATCGTGACGATCCTGGCGATCGGCCTCCTCATCGTCTGGCTGACCCGCCATGCCCGGAGGCGGGCCGCCTGACGAGATCTTGGTCAGCGCTTCGTCGATAGCCCCAGCTCGCCGGGTTTCGGTGCCTCGCGCTTGGGGCTGGCATTGAGATGGGGCGAATCGATCGGCTCATCCCGGGTCGTCGGCGTCGCAGAATCCTCCGGCGCGGGCATCGGCGGCAGGGGCGGCGTGTTGGGGTGCGGAGCCGGAGCACCGCTGCCGACCTCTTTCACCATGTTGCGATTCGTCATGGGTGCTCATCTCCTCGTCTTGGCCGTGGGATGGGACAGGTTGCGCGGAGCAGTTGGGCGGCCCATCGAGGCATCCGCCGGCCGCTGCTCCCGCATCAAGGCAGGTCCATCTGCGACCAACGCCGCGGATAACAGCCTGGTTGCCGTCAAGCTTGACTGCAGGAAGCTTGACCAGGTCTGGGCAGAGGAACCTTGGTTACTGCTGAAGGTTGTTGCGAGGTGAAGCGAAGCCTGAGGAGGAACTGATGGCATCCGGGAATTCGACCTCGAAGCGGGGCTTTGCCTCGATGGACTTGGAGCGGCAGCGCGAGATCGCCAGCAAGGGCGGACGCAGCGTGCCGGCCGAGAAGCGCTCCTTCTCGCAGGACCGCGAGCTTGCCTCGACGGCGGGTCGCAAGGGTGGCCAGTCGACGGGTACCGGCCGAGCCGAGTAAGGCCACGCTGTAACCGTTTCGCGTAGCGGCGCCGCGTCCTCGGGACCGGCGCCGTTTTCATGTAATCGGCTCGCCAAATTTCCGGGACGTCATGCCAATGCCAAAAGGGCCCCACCGTGTTGGCAGAGCCCTTTTCAATCTGAGAAATAAAACCTGGGTCAGGAGATGCAGCGACCGGGGGTCATGCGCCGGGCCTCGGGACCAACCAGCGAACTCAGAGCGGTTTCGCAACCCTCGCGCACGAGACGACGGCCTGGTTGCTTCAGGATCGGCTTGATCCCGAGCTCCTGCGCCTCGATGGCGGTGGGGCCAACGGGTCCGTCCATCTTCTGAACACCGGCGACCCGCGTCGGGCTGATCGCCAGCGAGACCGGCCGCATGCCGGGCAGGGGCGCCGGCGCAAGTTGAGCCACCGGCACCGGAGGAACCCAGCGATCGGCTGTTTCGCGCACGACGGGCTGGATCAGCACGGTCAGGAGAGCGGCGGGAGCACTGACGCCCAGGATGAAACCAGACCGCAACATTGCCCCGACCTCATCGCGAGAGCTTGACAGGATGTTTCAACAACGCGTCCCGCAATCGCAGGTTCCTCAACTATCGCGCGTCTTGGAATGGTGAGTATTCGAACGCGCAACGGCTGTTGGTGCGGCGGCACCCCGCGCTGTCCACAACCATCCCATGTGCCGTTGATGCAACGCTCGCCAAAAAAGTGCTTTTTTGGAACCCGGCGGCGCGATGGCCGTTCTCCCTGTACCCGGCCACCTGGTCCTCCCCGCATTCCCCTTGTGCATCGGCCGGAACCTGTTCGACGGGCTGGAGCTTTCTCCGGCCCGTTTTTTTGTGCGCAGCCGGCACCTCATTCAGACAATAAAAAACCCCGGCTCTCGCCGGGGTTGATGTGACTACCGATGCTTCAACCTGCGGCCCCGCGGGACCGAGGCAGCCTTGGGTTAAGCCGTCTTGGCTTCCCGCCGGCGGGCCGTCTGCTGGAAGAACAGCGCTTGGCTGATCACCGCGGAGACATTCGCGGGCTGGAACGGCTTGGCGATCAGGAAGGCTGGCTCCGGCCGCTCGCCGGTAAGGAAGCGCTCCGGATAAGCCGTGATGAAGATCACCGGCACTTCGAAGGTCTTCAGCAGGTCGTTGACCGCGTCGAGCCCGGACGATCCGTCCGCGAGTTGGATATCGGCCAGGATCAGGCCGGGGCGCTTGCCGCCCTCGCCGGCGATCTTGACCGCCTCCGTCCGGGTCCGGGCGACGCCGATGACGTTGTGGCCCAGGCCCTCGACCAGCGCCTCAAGATCCATCGCGATGAGCGGCTCATCCTCGATGATGAGGATCTCGGTCGCCATGTCGGCGGCGAGCTCGCGCCCGGCCTCGTCCACGAGATCGCGGACTTCCGAAACGTCGACACCCAGGATGATCGCGGCGTCCTCCTCGGAGAATCCCTCCAGGCACGACAGCAGGAACGCCTGCCGCGGCAGCGGCGTGATCTGGCCGAGCCGGACTTCGGCGGGAAGATCGTGCTGAACCTGCTCGCCACGGCCGTTCACCGAGAGCGAATTCCAGATCCGGGTGAAGACCCGGAACAGGTCGGCCTTGATGTTGGTGCTCCGGCCCAGCGTGTCCGGTTCGTTGACGAGGGTCTCCAGGGTAGCGGCGACATACGCGTCACCGGCCACTTGGCTCCCCGTGAGCGCCCGCGCGTAGCGGCGCAGGTACGGCAGGTGCTGTACCACGAGTTGCGATGTCGACATTCGATCCCCTGTGCCTCGCCGTGTTGCCCGGCCGCGATTGCCCGGTCCGTGACCGAGGGCATGCCGGGGCCGGCATTCTGTCCTGCGCAGCTTTCCGCCCAACGCGGAGGCCCGCACTCCGTTCCACCCCCCGGCGGAACCGATCCCGGCGGGCAGGCGTTGCCGGCGCAGCCATGGCGTATGTCGAGCCGCAGCACAATGTGGCCGGGCCAAGTTCGGCAACAAGGGGCGTGTGGATGGCCAATGAGGGGAAGGAGGCAGGTCTTCGCGTGCCTCAAGTGCACGGAAGTTCTGCTTCGACGCACGGTGCGCCCAGCCAGAACCACACGACGGGACAGACCGCAGGCGCGTCCCAGGTTCAACCCCGCGGCGGCCTCAGCGAACAGACCCGTACTCGCCTCGCGACGCAGTTGCGCGCGATGTACGATACGATGACCCAACAACCGGTACCGGACCGGTTTGCCGAACTCATCGCGAAGCTCGACAGCGGCGAGCACGACAAGCCATAGTGCCGATGGTGGAGGCTGGACGTCCGCGCATGCGTTTCGGAGCAGGCCGATTAAAAAAGCCGTCGCGTTGTGCGACGGCCTCGTTGCTTTTGGGCGCCAGCCCCAGATCAGGGCCGGCGACCAACGACACTTCGTCAGAGTGTCGGCGAGCGACCGCGCATCAGGCCGATCACGGCCGAGATCGCAAACAGGACGATCGCCACGAAGAATACCAGCTTGGCGGCTTCCATTGCCGTGCCGGCGATACCGCCGAAGCCGAGCAGCGCGGCGACGAGGGCAACCACGAGAAAAGTTACGGCCCAACCCAGCATCGTTCGTATCCTTCGAAAGTATCAACGCGGGCGGGCCGCGTCGTTCTGAACACAAAAACGCCAAGGTTTTGCTCTGGTTCCGCCGTTTCGACAAAGTCCGATGTGGACGGCACGGGCGTTCCGCCCAGGCGCGACAATCAGCAACGGAACGGTGCAGGGTCGGTAGCGTTCGAAGAATAGGTCCACCGGTTCGATTCGGGATCCGTGATGCTGCAAGCTGCGAAGAACGCCGTTCGAGTGAAGGTGGCCGCGATGCGTGCCGGTGTGGCACAGGCGAGCGATGCCGTGCGGGCCGCGGTGATCGGGCTCGTTCCAGCCCCCGCACCCGTTCTCGTGCCTGTGCGCGTCCGCAACCGCCGTTCCGGCCATTTCGGCTGACCGGACACTTCCGGACTGAACGGCCGACTGGGGGACGTGACCCGATCCGCGCTGCGGGGACATCCCCGAGGATCGTGGCTCGGCGGTGTTGCAACGCCCTTGGGTGACGTTCAAGAATCCCCGAACCAACGTGCGGGGCAGCGATGGCGGACGCGGACGAGAGCAGACTGACCCTCGACCCATCGATGCCCACCCCGGGGCGGCTGGAGACGGTCGCAAAGCTGATCCGGCGTCGGATCGCGCCGAACGGCGGTCCATTCACGGCAAGCGGCACCTGCACATACGTGATCGGCGTGGGCGAGGTTGCGGTCCTCGATCCCGGCCCTGACGATCCATGGCACATCGACGCGCTGCTCGCGGACCTGACCGGCGAACGGATCACCGCGATCGTCGTCACCCACACCCATAGGGATCACTCGCCGGGCGCGCGGCTCCTCGCTGCGCGAACCGGTGCGCCAGTCATCGGATGTGGCCCGCACCGCGCGGCACGGGCCCTGTCGGAGAACGAGGCGCCGCTGCTCGACGCTAGCGCCGACCGCGCCCACGCCTCGGACCGCGTCATGGTGGAGGGGGACCGCGTCTCGGGCCCCGGCTGGACCCTGGCGGCGGTCGAAACCCCGGGCCACACCATGAACCACCTCGCCTTCGCGTTGCCGGAGGCGCAGGCCCTGTTCTCGGGCGACCACGTCATGGCATGGTCGACCACCATCGTGGCGCCGCCGGACGGCGCGATGCGGGCCTATATGGCGTCGCTGGAGAAGCTGCGCGGACGCGACGAGACGGTCTACTGGCCAGGCCATGGCGGCCCGGTCCGCGAGCCGGCGCGCTTCCTCCGCGGGCTGGCCAGTCACCGTCGCCAGCGCGAGGCCGCGATTCGGGCGCGGCTCTCTGGCGGCGATACCGGTATCGCGCAGATCGTCGCGGCGATTTACCGGAACCTCGATCCCCGCCTGCGCGGCGCCGCAGCGCTTTCGGTCTTCGCCCATCTCGAGGATCTCGTCGGACGCGGGCTGGTGGCGACCGACGGGGCGCCGCGGCTGGACGGCACCTTCACGCCGGCTTGAGCCGCGCCGAACCGAATTATTTCATCGCGAGGGCGAGGTTGGCGACGTCGTCGAGATAGGTGCGGATCCGGTCGGCATTCCCGCCGAAGTCGCGCCCGCCGAGCCGGGATGCCGAGCGTACGTCGATCCGCGCCCCGTCGGCGCGGGGGCGGATGCGGACGGTCACATCGTCGGGCAGGTTGAGCACGAGGCCGCGCGCCACGGCCTCGATCCGGCCGTTGCCGGTGCGACCGCCCGGCCGGATCGCCTCGACGATCTGCCAGTGGCGCTTCAGCGCGGCCTGACGGGCCAGTTCGAATGCTGCGTCGGCCCCGATATCGAGGGTCAGCGGGGCGATCTGCGGATAGGCGTCCCGCTGCCGCTCGCGCAGGGAACTGCTCGGATCCGGCGGATACCGGCCGTTGCGGGCTGCGAACGCAGCGCGCGAACGCGAGAAGGCGGGCGGATTGTCGATATCGGTGGTGACGTCCGACAGGGCCGGCAGCCGCAGGCCACGAAGTCCGCGATAAGCGGGGTAGCCCAGCACCACGAGCGCCAGGATCAGCCCGGCCAGGGCGGCACCAAAGCCGCGCGCACCCTCGCGCCAGACCCGCACGAACGCGAACACCGCCGCGACGATCGCGGCCAGCGCGACAGCGAGCCCGGCCAACAGAGCGACAAGCGCAGCGTCCGTGTCGGCGCGCGGATCCCGAACGACGATCAGGGCGATCCCAGTGGCCACGATGGAGAACACGGCGAGGCGCTGAGCCAACGGCCCGGCGCGGGTGACGGGTTCCTCGATGAGCAGGCGACGCATGGCACTCATGGTTGGGGTCAAGGCTCGATCCTAGAGCTTGACCGTCCGCGACGCCATCGCGACGCGACCGAAAGCGCGCTTCACCGACGTGATCGCGGAACACGATGGAGAACCGGGAAACGCCGGAACGGCCGTCGGACTCCTCATCTTAGAATGCGCGCGTTGCTTCGGGCCACGCGATGCCCCTGTCACGGTGCGCCGCCGTGCACTCTGGAGGAAACTCAAGGTGCGTAAGCGCGCGCATTCACCGGCAGGTCCTGCGCACCCGCGGCCAGACCCTGCAGGTCAGGCGGTCCGAAGGCTGCTGGCGACGCCCCCTCCCCCGCCAGGGTGACCGCATCCGGCCCCTCGACATGGGCGGCAGTTCGGACGCCCAGAGCAGTCCATGGCCCCGAAACCGCGAATAACAGGCCGCGGGACGGATCGGCCGGACTGCGCAGGGCCAGATCGCCCCGGAGATCGAGCCGCCGCCCCGGCAGCGAAACGTGCCCACGCACATTCGCGCCCACGTTCGGCCCGAGCAATCCCGCCTCGACGATCTCGCCGACCCCGTCCGTGAACCGGACCGTGACGGCGGCGCGCTCGATGGCCGTCCGGCCGTTGCGCCGCGCCAGCGCTCCGGCGGCCACAACGCCGTTGCGGTGGACGACATCGGCGAGATCGAGACCCGTGATCGCCCCGCTCGCGACGGTGAGCGCGGCTCGGCCTCCGAGATGCCCGAGCAACGCGACCGTGTCGCGCCCGCTGGCCTCGAGGTTGAATTGCCCCTGGGCCGGGCCAACCAGCCAACGCGCGCCGCCGATCCCGCCCAGCAGACCGCCGAGATCGACCCGGTCGAGGCTACCCTGCAGGCGCATCTCGGTCTCGGCCGAATCGGCGCCACGCGCGAGTGCCACGCGGCCCTTGACCAAGCCATCCTGGATCCGTGCCCGGTTCACCGCAATTTCGAGCGCGCCATCCCGCACGAGAACGCTCGCCGCAAGATCCTGAACCGCGACAGATCCGGCTTGGCCTGCGGTGGCCGAAAGGCGCAGATCGAGGTCGCCCCCGGTCATCGGCGCCAAGGCCAGCGGCACGGGGTCGGATCCAAGGAGCAGCCCGGCGTCATCCGCCAGGGGCCCCAAGTCGAGCGTCTCGGCGGCAAGCGTCGCCTGCACCGAGAGACGCGGAGCCGGGCCGGGACCCAGCACGACGGCGCCCGCGCCCTCCAGCATGTTCCGACCGAGCCCGAGTTGCAGGCGGGTCCAGGATACGGATCGGTCCGTCGTCTCGAACGAGCCGGCGAGCGAGAACACCCCGGCGAGCGGCGACAGGGGTACCTTCAGGCCGACCCAGGCGAGGCTCTCCGGCAGGGATCGGGTCTCGCCGCGCATTTGCCCGGCCAGACTGGGCCATCCGGACCTCGACACGGCCGGCTCCACCGTACCGTCGATCGCGAGGCTGCCATTCGGCCATGTCACCGCGCCGGTGATCGGGCTGCGCCGGCCGAGAACGACGTCGTTCAGGCGGAGATGCGCGACCGTGAACTGTGTCGGCACGTCCCGCCACGTCAGGCGCGCGCTACCCTCGGCGGACGCGCTCCAAGACGGCCACGACAGGTCGAGGTCGATGTCCCGGGCCATGCCATCCCCGGTACGCCCGCCGCTGACGGTGAGCCGGGTGGGATGGGCCGTCGCGCCGGATCGAGCCCGCTCGGCGAGGCGAGCCAGGACGCCGCTCCACGCCGCGGCTCGCCCAGACAGGACTCCCTCTGCGAGATGCAGGCCACCGGCCGCCGCGCGACCGGTCAGGAGACCGATGGGATCGAGGTCGATGCCGAGGCGCCCCTCCTCCACCAGGGGCGGACCACCCCCGTCAGTGGCGATGCGCACACGTTCGAAGCTGAGCTTGGGCAGGGGCAGCGGCGTCAGATGGGCAGGACCCTCGACGCTCAGGGTCAGACCATAATCCGCGAACGCGCGCTTCGCGAAGGCCTGCGCCCGGCCGCTATCGATCGGCCAGTCGTGCAGGCCGAGCCCGACGGCGACGAGAGTCACGGGAACGAAGAGGACGATCGGGCGGCGCAGCGACATCTGACTCTGAACGGGACCGCGGATGCGGCCGAAGCCGGGTGCCGCGCCAGCTCGCCGAGCCGCCACGGCCCGGCAGGGACTGCATGTTGAGACGCCTGTTTAGCGTCCGTGGCGGGATTTGTCTGCTGGCCTTGCGTGGGGGCCTCTCGGGGCACCGTCCCGTGCCCGCACGCAACCGGCGTTACGGATACCCGGGAGCGTACGAGCTCACGCAGTGCAGCACTGGATTTCGCTCCCGGAATCGGGAACAGCAAGCGCTGAGGAAACGCGCGCTTCGCGGATGTAGCCCAGGTGCGGCCGGTCGCGGCCGGCGTGGAAAGGACGGTTCGATGAAGAAGGTCTACACGGATGCCGCCGCAGCGCTCGCCGGCCTCCTGCACGACGACATGATGGTGATGTGCGGCGGTTTCGGCCTGTGCGGCATCCCGGACGAGCTGATCGAGGCGGTCCGCCTCTCGGGCGTCAAGGGTCTTACCGTCGTTTCGAACAATGCCGGCATCGACGGCGTCGGCCTCGGCAAGCTCCTCGACACGCGACAGGTGCGTAAGATGATCTCGTCCTATGTCGGCGAGAACAAGGGATTCGCCCGCCAGTACCTCGGCGGGGAGTTGGAGATTGAGTTCAACCCGCAGGGCACGCTGGCCGAGCGAATCCGCGCAGGCGGCGCCGGCATCCCGGCCTTCTTCACCAAGACCGGCGTCGGCACCAAGGTTGCCGAGGGCAAGGAGGTGCGGGAGTTCGACGGCGAGCAGTACGTGATGGAGCGCGGTCTGTTCGCCGACCTCGCCCTGGTCCATGCCCATACGGGCGACACCGAGGGCAACCTTCGCTACCGGATGACCGCCCGCAACTTCAACCCGATGATGGCCACCGCCGCCAAGATGACGGTGGCGCAGGTGGAGCACCTCGTGAAGCCGGGTGAGATCGACCCCGACACGATCCACACCCCGGGCATCTTCGTGAAGCGGATCGTCGACGTGGGCGTGCGCGACAAGCGCATCGAGCAGCGCACGACGCGCAAGCGCGGCGACAGCACCCCGGCCGCGGCGGCCGGCGGCGGCACGCACTAGCCGCATGCTTCTCTCCTCCCCCTTGTGGGGAGGAGCCGGAGGTGGGGGTGGTGCAGGATTGAGCGTTTCGGTGCCGCCTGACCACCCCCACCCCTAACTCCTCCCCGCAAGGGGGAGGGGAAAGCCAGATCCGGCCGCGCGTGAGCGCACCACGCTATCAGGAGACCATCATGGCCTGGACCCGCGAGCAGATGGCGGCGCGCGCCGCCAAGGAACTGCAGGACGGCTTCTACGTGAACCTCGGCATCGGCATCCCGACACTGGTGTCGAACTACATCCCCGACGGCATGTCGGTGCAGCTCCAGTCAGAGAACGGCATGCTCGGCATGGGCCCCTTCCCCTACGAGGGCGAGGAGGACCCTGACCTGATCAACGCCGGCAAGCAGACCATCACCGCCCTCCCGACCACCAGCTACTTCTCCTCGGCCGATTCCTTCGGGATGATCCGCGGCGGGCACATCAACCTGTCGATCCTCGGCGCCATGCAGGTGGCCGGCAATGGCGACCTCGCCAACTGGATGATCCCCGGCAAGATGGTGAAGGGGATGGGCGGCGCCATGGACCTCGTGGCGGGCGTGAAGCGCGTCGTCGTAGTGATGGAGCACGTCGCCAAGAACAAGGACGGCACGGAGAGCGCCAAGCTGCTCAAGGCCTGCGACCTGCCGCTGACCGGGACCCAGGTCGTCGATCTCGTGATCACCGATCTCGGCGTGTTCGAGATCGACAAGAAGGGCGATGGCGGCATGACGCTCATCGAGCTGGCCGACGGCGTCACCGAAGACGAGATCCGGTCGAAAACTGAGGCGGATTTTTCGGTAGCTCTAAAAGGCTGACACGGGAATGCTCGGCGCGCGATGCCGCCGAGCAGTTTTCAGCACGTCAGCGGCCCGCTCGACGCATCCCGTCGGGCGGGCCGTTTCGTTTTACATCGGCGGGGTCAGGCCATCCTTGCCGACCGCCACCAGCTTGCCCTCGGCCTTAGCACCGTCCTTGGCGACAACGGCGAAGACCTTGGAGCCAGGCGTCAGGATCGCCTTGTCGGCCGGCTGGAAGGCCACGATCGGCGCCGAGGCCGGCACCACGATCTCCTTGGAGCCGTCCTTGCCGTAGCTCACCGTCAGGGTTCGCTCGCCGCCGGTGGCCGCCTTGTCGGCCTTCACGGTGCCGTTGGTCATCGCGCTCTTGACCTTCGGGGCGTTCGACGACTCGGCCTTGACGGTGCCGTTGGTCATCGCGCTCTTCACCTTGGCGCCGGCGCCCGCGGTCTGGTCGGTGATCGAATCCCAGCCGTAATGGCCCTCGCCGGTGCCGCGCATCGCCTCGGGGAAGAGGACCACCTCAAGGGCGGTCATCGGGTTCTCGCCCTTGGTCGCAGTGCCGATGAAGACGCCGTCCTTGATCTGGTCGAGGCTCGACGGGACCACCCAGGCGAACTTGGCGCCGGAGACATCGACGGTCTCGGACTTGCCGTCGTCGGTCTTGATCGTGACCGTGTTGCCATCGGCCTTGTCGACGGTGCCGCGGACGCGCTCGACCTGCGCGGCAAAGGCAGCGCTCGACAGCAGGGCTGTGAGGCCGGCGGCAACGAGGGTCTTGCTGAGGTGCTTCATCGAAGTCCCATTCTGAATACAGGACCCGGATTATGGTGCCTTGCGCGCGTCAAACAAGGTTGCGCGCAAGTGAAATACCTCGGCCGGAGTAACAAAAAAGGCGGCGCCGATACTGCGCCGCCTCGTATCGTGTGAAGGGGGCGGCCCTGGGGCCGCCCGGTGGATCAGGCCGCCAGGGTGCGCAGCACGTAGGGCAGGATGCCGCCGTTGCGGAAGTATTCCAGTTCGTCGAGCGTATCGATCCGGCAGGTGAGCGGCACCTCCTTGACCGAACCGTCGGCGGACTTGACCTGCGCGATCAGCGTCTGGCGCGGCTTCAGCTCCCCCGACAGGCCCTTGATGGTGACGGTCTCGTCACCCTTGAGGCCGAGCGAGTCCCAGGAGGTCTCGCCCTGGAACACCAGCGGCACCACGCCCATGCCGACGAGGTTCGAGCGGTGGATGCGCTCGAAGCTCTCCGCCACCACGGCGCGGACGCCGAGCAGCTTCGTGCCCTTCGCCGCCCAATCGCGCGACGAGCCGGTGCCGTATTCCTTGCCGGCGAAGATGACGAGCGGCGTGCCCTGCTCGGCGTATTTCTGCGCCGCATCGTAGATGAACATCTTCTCGCCCGAGGGCTGGAACAGCGTCCACCCGCCTTCGACCACGTTGCCCGTCTCATCCCGCACCATCTGGTTCTTGATGCGGATATTGGCGAAGGTGCCCCGCATCATCACCTCGTGGTTGCCGCGCCGCGTGCCGTACTGGTTGAAGTCCTGCACGCGCACCTGATGCGACTGCAGATACGCGCCAGCCGGCGAAGCCGCGCGGATGTTCCCCGCGGGCGAGATGTGGTCGGTCGTGATTGAGTCGAGGAACAGGCCGAGGATCCGAGCGTCCGCGATGTCCTCGACCGGCTTCGGGGTCTTCTCCATGCCGACGAAGTAGGGCGGGTTCTGAACGTAGGTGGAGCCCGGGTTCCACGCGAAGGTCTCGGCCTCGGTGACCTCGACATCCTTCCAGTTCTGATCGCCGCTGAACACGTCGGCGTAACGCGACTTGAACAGCGCCGAGGTGATGTTCTCCTCGATGAACTGCTGCACCTCGGCCGAAGACGGCCAGATGTCCTTCAGGTAGACCGGCTTGCCCTCGGGATCGTGACCCAGCGGCTCGGTGGTGATGTCGATCTGCATCGACCCGGCCAGCGCGTAGGCCACCACCAGCGGGGGCGAGGCGAGATAGTTCGCCCGCACGTCGGGGTTCACCCGGCCCTCGAAGTTGCGGTTGCCCGAGAGCACCGCCGCAGCGACCACGTCGTTGTCGTTGATCGCCTTCGAGATCGCCTCCGGCAGCGGGCCGGAATTGCCGATGCAGGTGGTGCAGCCGAAGCCGACAAGGTTGAAGCCCAGCGCGTCCAGAGGCTCCTGCAAGCCGGACTTTTCGAGATATTCGCCGACCACCTGCGAGCCGGGCGCCAGGGAGGTCTTTACCCAAGGCTTGGAGCGCAGACCCTTGGCGACGGCGTTGCGGGCCAGCAGCCCGGCGCCGATCATGACCGAGGGGTTCGACGTGTTGGTGCAGCTCGTGATCGCGGCGATCACCACGTCACCGTGCCCGATGTCGAAGTTGGTGCCCTCGACGGCATAACGGCGCGCGAGATCGGCGGCCTTCTTGAACTCGGTCTCCATGGAGGCCGCGAAGCCCGGCTTGGCGCCGTCCAGCAGCACCCGATCCTGGGGACGCTTCGGGCCAGCGAGCGAGGGCCGGACCTCGCCCATGTCGAGCTCCAGCGTGTCGGTGAAGACCGGATCGGGGGTCTGGGCGTCGCGCCACATGCCCTGTGCCTTGGCGTAGGCCTCGACCAGGGCGATCCGATCGTCGGCACGGCCGGTGACCTTCAGGAAGTCGATGGTCTTCTGATCGACCGGGAAGAAGCCACAGGTCGCGCCGTATTCCGGGGCCATGTTGGAGATCGTGGCCCGGTCGGCGACTGCCATGTCGTCGAGGCCGGGGCCGTAGAACTCCACGAACTTGCCGACCACGCCCTTCTTGCGCAACATCTGGGTGACGGTGAGCACGAGGTCGGTGGCGGTGGTGCCCTCGGGCAGCTTACCCGACAGCTTGAAGCCCACGACCTCGGGAATCAGCATCGAGAGCGGCTGGCCGAGCATGGCCGCCTCGGCCTCGATGCCGCCGACGCCCCAGCCCAGAACCGCCATGCCGTTGACCATGGTGGTGTGCGAATCGGTGCCGACCAGCGAATCCGGGTAGGCCACGTCGGACCCGTCCTCGGACTTCGTCCAGACGGTCTGCGACAGGTATTCCAGATTCACCTGATGGCAGATGCCGGTGCCGGGCGGCACCACGGAGAAGTTGTCGAAGGCCGATTGGCCCCACTTCAGGAAGGTGTAGCGCTCGCCGTTGCGCTCGTATTCCAGCGCGACGTTGTCGGCCAGCGCCTTCGGGGTACCGAACTCGTCGACGATCACCGAATGGTCGATCACGAGATCGACCGGGACCAGCGGGTTGATCTTCTGCGGATCACCGCCGAGCGCCACCATGGCGTCGCGCATGGCGGCCAGATCGACCACCGCCGGGACGCCCGTGAAGTCCTGCATCAGCACGCGAGCGGGGCGGAAGGCTATCTCGACCTCGGCCTTGCCCTTCTGCTCAAGCCAGCCGACGGCGGCCGCGATATCGGCCTTCTTGACCGAGCGGTCGTCCTCGTAGCGCAGCAGGTTCTCCAGGATCACCTTCATGGAGAAGGGGAGCGCCGCGGCGGAAGCAAGGCCGTTCTTCTCGGCCTCGGGGATGGAATAGTAGGTGTAGGTCTTGCCGCCGGCTTGGAGCGTCTGGCGGGCCTTGAAGCTGTCGAGTGATGGCACGGCTGGTTCTATCCTCGCTGCGGTTGTCGAACACGCACAGGCAAGACCTGCGCTACGAATTTGTGTTCGGCCTGTGTAGCGCCCAACGGGCGCGCGCCGCCCCGGGAGTGCCCGGGTAGGAGACGATGCGCGGGGGCGATTTGGACGCCCGTGATGCCGCGCGGCGCAGCCAAGCAGAGATATAGAACTTTTCGAATCTGGCCGCTACCGGGTTGCGATGACAGGTGCGTTTTCCTGTCGGCGGGTGCAGGGTCGCAGGCAGGCGCGCTTCCTGTTCCCTCTGGACCGGGGTGAAGCGCGTTGAGCAGCCGGCTGGAGGTTACCCCTCGCTCGGCACGCCGCCCTTCGACAGCGCCTTCAACCGATTCGGCTCGGCGGCGGCCTTGCGCAAGGAGGCGACGTTCGCGGCGGCCTCCGCGGGGCTCATGTCCCGACGCAGGATCGCCTCGGCATCAGCGGTGCGGCCCTTCAACCCCAGCACCAGGGCGAGATTCGCCCGCACCCGGGCATCGGCGCCCGGCTGGTCGGCCGCGAGCCGTAGGGTCTGCTCGGCCTGGTCGAGGTTCCGCGAGAGCGCGTAGGACAGGCCCAGGTTCGACAGCAGAGACGGCTCGTTCGGCCGGATCTTGAGCGCGGCCTCGTAGAAGCCCTGCGCGCGTACCTGATCACCGAGCTGGGCCGAAGCCGAGCCTTGGGCCGACAGGATGCGCCAATCTGGCGCGGCCGGGGAATGGGCATTGGCCAGCACGTCGATCGCTTCGCGGTAGCGGCCGAGCTCGACCAGCGACTTGCCGTAGGCGCCAAGCAGGAACGTATCGCGCGGGTTGCGCAGGGCCGCCTGCTGCAGCACCGCCGAGGCTTGGCTGATCTGGTCGTTGGCGCGCAGAGCCCGCGCGTAAGCGACCGCCGCGCGGCCATCGTCGGGATTGGCGTTGAAGCGCTCGGCCAGGGCTTCGACGTTCTGTCGGGACGCCGCCGGGCGGTCCCCGATCGAGCCGGTGGTCTCGGGTCCGGAGGTATTGCAGCCCGCCAGCCCCAGCGCCAGCAGGGCCATCGCGAGGGTGGCGCGGCGTCCGGCCGGAATCTCGGGGCGGACGATCCGGATCAGGGCGGTCATCATGGTACGCGGCGCCTCCGGGCAGACCGAGGGCGCGGGCCTGTGCTTCACCCCTCCGGCCGGCCGGTGGTAGAGCGTTAACCCTAATCACCGGTTAAGCCCTCCAACCTGCAAGAGGCCCATGACCCAGGCCGCGTCCCCATCGACGATCCCCACCTTCCTGCCCGGCGATGCGCCCTCCGTGCCGGTGACGCTCGTCACCACCGGATCGTGGAGCGCGGCGCAGGCAGACCTGGACCCGACCCAGCGACGCTTCGCGGACGCCCTCGGCTTCAAGCCGAAGGCGGGAAGCCTCGCCCTGCTGCCCGGCCCGGATGGCGGGATCGCCCGGGTCCTGTTCGGCCTCGGCGATCCGGAGGCGGCGGCTTATGACCGGCTGATCGTCGGCAAGCTGCCGGGGCTGCTGCCGGAGGGCCATTTCCGCGTGGAGAATGCCCCCGACCCCGCCGAGGCTGCCCTGGCGTGGCTGATGGGCAGCTACCGCTTCGGTCGCTACCGCGCCGGAAACGGCCCGAAAGCCCGGCTCGCGGCGCCGGCCGGCATCGACGCCGCCGAGGTGGAGCGGATCGCCGCCGCGGTGGCGTTCGGCCGCGACCTGATCAACACGCCCGCCAACGACATGGGACCCGCCGAGATCGAGGCCGCCGCCCGGTCGCTCGCCCGGTGCCACGGTGCCACGGTCGCGGTCATGGACGGCGACGCGCTCGCCCGAGACTATCCCCTGATCCACGCGGTCGGCGCCGCCTCGCCGCGGGCGCCGCGGCTGATCGACCTGACCTGGGGGCCGGAGGACGCGCCGCGCGTAACCCTCGTGGGCAAGGGCGTTGCCTTCGATACGGGCGGGCTCGACCTCAAGCCGTCCGCCGCGATGCTGCTGATGAAGAAGGATATGGGCGGCGCCGCCGCGGCGTTGGCCGCCGCCGACATGGTGATGGGCTCGGGCCTCAAGCTCCGCCTGCGGGTGCTGATCCCCGCGGTGGAGAACGCCGTCGCGGGCAACGCCTTCCGGCCGGGCGATGTGCTGCCGAGCCGGGCTGGGCTCAGCGTCGAGATCGGCAATACCGACGCCGAGGGCCGGCTGATTCTCGCCGACGCGCTGGCGCTGGCCGAGGCGGAGTCACCCGACCTGCTCCTCGATTACTCGACGCTGACCGGCGCAGCGCGGGTGGCGCTCGGGCCGGACCTGCCGGCCTTCTTCACAGAGGATGAGGTCCTGGCGGCGTCCGTCGCGGAAGCCGGCCGGAGCGCCGCCGACCCGATCTGGCGCATGCCGCTGCATGCACCTTATGCAAGCCTGCTCGATTCCAAGGTGGCCGACCTCAATAACGTCTCGGGCGGGCCCTTCGCGGGGGCGATCACCGCCGCCCTGTTCCTGCGCCGCTTCGCCCCCAAGACGAAGGCGCACGGCCATTTCGACCTCTACGGCTGGAACCCCTCGACCAAGCCCGGCCGGCCGGAGGGCGGCGAGGTCCAGACCGCGCGGCTCACCTACGCGCTGCTGAAGGCGCGTTACGGCGTCTGAGCACAAGGTCAGGCGAGACCCGCCTGTCGCAGCACCACCCCCGCCCCGGCGCAGAGCGCCAGGGTGGGCAGCGTTCCGAGCCCAAAGCGAAACACGGCGGCGATCGCCGCCAGCGTCAGCAGCAGCGCCGCCGGATCGAGGCTCGCCGGCACCGGCACGTCCAGGCGCAGCGGTCCGAGCGGCACTGTTACGACCTGCCGGAACAGCGTCCGCAGCCCGAACCAGACCGCGAGGTTGAGGATTACGCCCGCCACCGCGGCGGTGATCGCCGAGAGCGCCCCCGCGAGGCGCCGGCTGCCGCGCAGGCGCCCGATCAGCGGCGCGCCGGCGAAGATCCACAGGAAGCAGGGCACGAAGGTGACCCAGGTGGTGAGCAGCCCGGCGAGCGTCCCGGCGAGCAGCGGCGGCAGCGCCCCGGGCGCCCGAAACCCCGCCAGGAAGCCCACGAATTGCAGCACCATGATCAGCGGGCCCGGCGTCGTCTTGGCGAGGCCCAGCCCGTCGAGCATTTCGCCTGGCTTCAGCCAAGCGTAATGGTCCACCGCCTGCTGCGCCACGTAGGCGAGCGCCGCGTAGGCGCCCCCGAAAGTCACCAGCGCCATCTTGGAGAAGAACAGCGCCACCTGCCCGAAGACCGGCGGCACGCCGGGGGCGAGCAGGAGCGCCGCCACCGGCAGGAGCCAGATCGCGAGCCACAGCGCACCCATGCGCAGCGAGACCGCAGCGCCATCCCGCTCCCGCGGCAGCATCGCGGCGCCGATGAGGAAGCCGGCCTCGTCCGCCCCCGCGTCGGCGGCGGCGGGATCGGGGCCGCGGCGGCGGGCGAGACCGAGCAGTCCGGCGGCGATCACCACCAGCGGGAACGGCACGGCCAGCACGAACAGAGCCGCGAAGGCGGCGAGCGCGACGAGCCGATCGGTCCGATCGCGGAGCGCCCGGCCGCCGAGGCGCCAGAGGGCATGGAGCACGATCGCGAGCACCGCCGCCTTCAGGCCGAAGAACAGGCCGGCGACCGCGTCGACATGGCCGTACAGCACGTAGAGCCAGCTCAGAGCCATCAGGGCGATAAGCCCCGGCAGCACGAACAGGCCGCCCGCGACGAGCCCACCCGCCGGCCCGTGCATCAGCCAGCCGATATACGTCGCGAGCTGCTGCGCTTCCGGGCCGGGCAGCAGCGTGCAGAAGCCGAGCCCGTGCAGGAAGCGCCGCTCCGAGACCCAGCGCCGCTCCTCCACGAGGATCCGGTGCATCACGGCGACCTGGCCGGCGGGCCCCCCGAAGGACAAAGCCGCCACCCTGGCCCAGACCGGGACGGTCTCGGCCAGCGACGGCGCGATCACGCCGTGAGCGGCAACCCCGTCTCGATCAGGCGCGCCCACAGGGACGCTCCGTAAGGCGCAGCCGCGTCGTTGAAGTCGTAATGCGGGTGGTGGAGCGAGGCACTGTCGCCGTTGCCGATGAACATGTAGGCGCCGGGGCGGCGGCCGAGCATGTAGGAGAAATCCTCCGCGGTCATCATCGGCGCAACCGCCCGGTCGACGTTCTCCTCGCCCACGAGCGCCTCCGCGACATCGGCCATGAAGTCGGCCTCGGCGGGGTGGTTCTCGGTGACCGGGTAGCTCGATCCGAACTCGGTCACCCCCGTGGCGCCGAATCCGGCCGCGATCTCCGCCACCAGGGTCTCGATCCGTGCCTTGATCTGGGACCGCACCGCCTGGGACAACGTGCGCATCGTGCCCCGCATGGTCACGGTCTGCGGCAACACGTTGAACGCCTCGCCGGCATCGAGCGCGCAGACCGACACCACGGCCGATTGCAGCGGATCGAGGTTGCGCGCCACGATGCTTTGCAGGGCGATGATCACGTGGCTTGCCACCAGCACGCTGTCGACGGCGTTGTGCGGCAGGGCCGCGTGGCCGCCCCTTCCCTCAATGGTGAGGGTGAACCGGTCGGTGGAGGCCATGATCGGCCCCGGCCGGATCGCGAAGGTGCCGACCTTCATGCCAGGGATGTTGTGCATCCCGTAGACCGATTCGACGCCGAACCGCTCCATCATCCCGTCCTCGACCATCGCCTCGCCGCCGCCGCCGCCCTCCTCGGCGGGCTGAAAGATCAGCACGGCGGCGCCATCGAAATCGCGGGTCTCGGCGAGGTATTTGGCGGCCCCGAGCAGCATGGCGGTGTGCCCGTCATGGCCGCAGGCATGCATCGTGCCCGCCACGGTAGAGCGGTAGGGCAGATCGCGCACCTCCTGGATCGGCAACGCGTCCATATCGGCGCGCAGGCCGATGGCGCGGTTGGAGGACCGGCCCTTGCCGCGGATCACCCCGACGATTCCGGTCCGGCCGATGCCGGTCACGACTTCGTCGCAGCCGAAAGCCCGCAGTTGGTCGGCTACGAACCCGGCCGTGCGCTCGACGTCGTAGAGCAGTTCGGGATGGGCGTGCAGGTCGTGCCGCCACGCCTGCATTTCGTCGGCGAAATCGCGGATCCGTTCGAGGACGGGCATCGGTTCGGAACTCTCGGAGCCTGCGGGTCTCAGGACGACCAGCAAAGCCGGGGCCAGAGCCGGCGTCAACGGCTCCGCTTGGGGGTGCGGGTCTGCCGCCGCGTCCGGGTTTCAATCACTGCGTTACGCACTCCGCCAAGCTTCGCCTTATGATCAGGGTGCGATAGGGTCGCAATCCTCAACTTGAGGATGCATCCATGCGCTGGGCCGTACTGCTGTTCCTGGTGGCTCTCGCGGCACCGCTGCTGTTGTCGGCCTCGCCGGCTTCGGCGACGCCCGGGATGCTCAATGCACGTGGGTGCCACGGCCATCCGCGGCACTGCCACGCGCGCTCGGAATGGCGGACCAACCGGCGGGGTCGGCATTACGCCGCCGGCCGCTTCGTCCGGGATTGAGGCGCCGTGATGCGCTTCAGTCCCGGGAAGACCCTCGCCCTGGCGGCCCTGTCCGCGCTGGGATGGCTCTCGCTCGGTGCCCCGGATGCCGCGCGGGCCCGGGCCTGCGTCCAGCCGGAGGAGTCGAAGCTGGAAAGCCATCAGCACTATCGCAGCCGTCGGGACGAGTGCGACGTCCATGGTCCGGCAAAGTCGCTCGACGGCGGCAAGCCGGAGGGCGCCTCGGCGAAATGCCGCGACGGCACGTGGAGCTTCAGCCACTCCCGCAGCGGGACCTGCTCGGGTCATAAGGGCGTCGAGCGGTGGGAGAGCGGTGGCCTCATGGAGCCGCTGCCCGGCGGCGGAGCGAATCCGCACGCTGGAATCGAGACATCTCGGTGGGTCACCCTCTCTTTTGCGGACTTGCGGATTCACATATCGGGTCCGGCAACACCAATTCGGGTGAAAACCCAATCCGCTTGATCCTGTGGAGGACCGCTGAGGGTGGATTTCCGCCGGTCTGCTTCCACGCAGTAATCTGTGGAAGCGGACATCGCTTCCGCGCCCGCTCACGACCCTTTGCGGACGCCGAGGACTTCCGCTTCAAGGTCGGCGCTGCTCGGTCGCTTCGGCCGCTTCCCGCTCTGGCGCCTGATCGATGACGATGAGCACAGAGGCGGTCAGTATGTTCCGGCCAGCCCCGTCGCGAACCTCAGCCCGATACTGGGCAGCGGGCCGTCCCTTGTGTTCAGCTCCAAGCATATCGGCCAACGTCTTACGGACCACCTCCCGCACAGCAGCCTCGTCCGGCAACTCATGGCCGACGTCATCTATGGAGACGATGCTGTTGAAAGTGTCGATGAAGAAGCGGGGCATCAGGTGCTCCCGGTCGCAGGCGGGAGCGCTCGCCTCACCCAGTCGCTAGCGCCTGAAGTTGATCGGCCGCCGATGCATTCCTGTGCCTTATACATCTTCATAAAAATATAACTTACTTTGAAATACAGGAAAGATTATTTTTAAATTTCTACAATTTTGGGTAGAATTCCACATTCATATTATTGGAATATGACAATCATTACATATATTATAATTTAAAAACTGATTTAGATTAGAGTTTGCTTTCATATACAATTGTGTACTACCAGATTAACGTTCGGATGTTGGCGGAAAGAGGTCTTACAGTCCGCTTTCTTTAGCTTGGCCGAGCTGAAAGGAGGCGAATGTCCAATCCGCTGACCATGAAGCTCGAATACGGAGCCCGTCTGACAGACAATGACCGCGACGTCCTGCAGAACCTCACCAGAAGGACCCGCCGCATCGCGCGCCATTCGGACATCAGCCCTGAAGGCGAGCGGCCCGAGAACGTGCACCTCGTCGTGGAAGGCTTCGCCTGCCGCTACAAGACCCTTACCGATGGGCGGCGCCAGATCATGGCTTTCCTGGTGCCGGGAGACTTCTGTGACCTCCACGTCGCCATCCTTGGCCAGATGGACCACAGCATTGGCACCGGCTGGGGCTGTACCATCGTGGATATCCCGCGCTCGGCCATTGAGCATCTAACGGCTCACCACCCCCGCATCACACGAGCCCTCTGGTGGGCGACCCTAGTCGATGAGGGTACGCTACGGGCGTGGCTCGTGAACATGGGCCAACGCGACGCCGATCGGCAAATGGCGCATCTCGTCTGCGAGTTGCTCGTGCGCCTCAAGGTGGTCGGCCTCGCGACCCAGAACAGCTTCGAGTTTCCAATCACCCAGGAGGACCTCGCCGACACACTGGGGATCACCCCCGTACACGTGAACCGGGTCCTTCAGGACCTAAGAGGTCAGGGCCTGCTCGAATGGAGGAGCAAGCGCCTGCGCATCCCCGACGTGGCGCGGCTGATGGCGTTCGCTGAGTTTGATCCGAAATACCTGCATCTGAACCGGCGCGACGACGACGAACGTCCGCTCTCCGGCACTTTGTAGACTGGCTGCTGCGGAAGGTCTGCTCCCGGGAGAAGGCTTGATATCCGCTTCCCACCCCGAACTGTCGTTGCCGCACAGCTGACGAACGTTCGCTTCGGAGGAGCGCCAACAGCGATTCCGGGGGCCGGTCGGGTCGAAAGCAGCCGTCACAGGGGCAAGCTGATTGCGTTTCGACCCACGCGAGGTCGCCCGGCCCGATCTCGACAACGGAAGCCGACCCCCGGTTCACACCCCGGTAAGCCCGGGATGCGACCATGCCGCCGAGCGCGGGATCCCTGAATGACGAGTCTTGCCGGAACGCCGCTGCGCCGCGCGCAAGCCGGCCGCTCGCCCTTCGACAGCCCGACGCTGCTGATCGTGCTGGTTCTGGTCGCGCTGTTCGGCCTCTACGATCCGCGCAACCTCGCGCCGATCTTCGATCACCTGCGCCTGCCCGATACCGACGACATGATGCGCCTCGTCGGCGTACGTGATCTGCTGGCCGGCCAGGGCTGGTTCGATCCCGTGCAGCACCGGATGCTGCCGCCGGCGGGCATCCCCTCGCACTGGTCCCGCCTGATCGATCTGCCGATCGCGACTTTGATTCTGGCCTTCACGCCGATCCTTGGGCGGGCCGCGGCGGAGGGAGCCACCTGCGCCCTGTGGCCGGTCCTGCTGTTCGCCCTCTACGGGATGTTGGCGGGCTTCGGGATGCGCCGCCTGTTCGGATGGCGCACGGCCCTGCTGGTCCTGTTCGTCGCGCCGCAGACCGCCGTGTTCCTGAACGTTTTCCAGTTTGGGCGGATCGACCATCACAACGCGCAACTCTGCGCCGTACTGGCGATCGCACTAGCGCTGGCGGATCCGGCCCGGCGGCTGCAGCGCGGGCTGCTGGCGGGAGCCGTCGCCGGCCTGTCGCTGGCGATCGGGTTGGAGGCCTTGCCGGTGATCGCAGCGGCCGGACTCCTGGTCCTCATCGATTGGGTGCGCGACGGCGAACGCGCCGCCGGCCTGCTCGCGGGCTACGGTTTCGGTATGTTCGGGTCGAGCACGCTGCTGTTCGGCCTGCAAACGGCACCGGACCTCTGGGGCGTGACGGCCTGCGATGCCCTGTCCCCGCCCTGGCTCCTGCTGGCCGCCGGCGCCGCCACGGTCGGCGGCGCGGCCCTAGTGGCCGGGCAATGCGAGGTTGGACGAACCGGGCGCTGCCTCGTTGCGGGCCTCGTCGGCGCCGGGATGGCGGTCGGCTTCCTTCGGATCGCGCCGTCCTGCCTGTCCGGCCCGTTCACCGGCATGGACGACCTCGTGCGCACGTCCTGGCTCGACCAAGTGGACGAGATGCGCAGCTTTCCGCACTTCCTGCGCAGCGAGCTGGATGTCGCGCTGTCCAACGTCATGCCGATCCTGGTCGCGGCGCTCTATGCCGTCGCTATGGCCCTGCGCGCGCGGGCGCCCGACCGCCGCCGCTTCTTCATCGTTGTGGCGGCCCTCATCGTCCCGGGCGCGCTGATCGCGCTGGGGCAGGCGCGGGGTATGTACATCGCCGGGGCCTTCGTGCCGCTGCTCGGCGCGATCGCGCTCGACCGCGCCATCATGGCGCTGCGGATGCCCGGATCGGGACTGCACCGACTGGCGCTGGTCGTGCTGGCCATGGCGATGCTGAGCAAGGGCTGGGTTCTCGTCACCGCTCCGCCGGCGCGTCTGCTGGCTCCGGCCACCATCGGGTCGCAGAGCGTGCCCGTTTCAAACTGGCGGGCCTGCACGGCGCCCGCCGCCTACGCGGCCCTCGACCGGCTGCCGCCGGGGATCGTGCTGGGCAGCATCGATCTCGGGCCGCCCCTCCTGCTGATGACCCATCATGCGGTCGTGGCAGCGCCGTACCATCGCAACCTCGTGGGGATGCGAGCCGCGATCGAGGCCGCGGAGGGGTCAGAGGCGACGCTGCGGCGGATCACCCTGGCGCGCGGTGCCGATTACCTGCTGCTCTGCAAGACCGCCCTCGACCGGGCCGACGCCGGCAGGCCCGAACCCTTCGCGACGGATCTCGCCCGCGGCACCGTGCCCGCCCCGGACTGGCTCACGCCCCTCGCCGCCCTGCCGGACGGCTCGGCGCTCAGGATCTGGCGCATCCGCCGCGACTGATGCGACGCGCTCAGGCCACGCTCGAACGGGTCACAGAACCGCCGGCCCGGCGCAGGCGCAGCGCATTGCCGAGGACGAAGACGCTGGAGAACGCCATCGCGCCCGCGGCCAGGACCGGCGAGAGGGCCGGTCCGCCGAAGGGCACCAGCACGCCCGCCGCGATCGGGATCAGCGCGGCGTTGTAGGCGAAGGCCCAGAACAGGTTCTGGCGGATGTTGGCCATGACCGCCCGGGACAGCGCCAGCGCCTCCACCAGAGCATCGAGGGATCCCGACATCAGCACCACGTCGGCGCTCTCGACCGCGATGTCGGTTCCGGTGCCGATCGCGAGCCCGACGTCGGCCTCGGCCAAAGCCGGCGCGTCGTTGATGCCGTCGCCCACGTATGCCACGGGCCCGTGCTCCGCACGGAACCGCTGGACCGCGTCGACCTTCCCACCCGGCAGCACCCCGGCCGCCACGATGTCGATGCCCAGGCTCCGCGCGACGCCGGCCGCGGCGCCAGGATCGTCGCCCGTGACCATCGCGACCGCGAGGCCGCGCGCCTTCAGGTGCGCCACCGCCTCCCGGGCCCCGGCCTTCACGGGGTCGGCCACCGCCAGTACGGCGGCGTGGTGGCCGTCGAGGACGAGATGGATGGGGCTCCGGCCTTCAACCGACAGTTGCCCGGCGCGGGCCGTGAGGTCCGGGTCCGGGACAATGCCGAGCCGGTCGAGGAAGCGGGGCGCACCGAGCGCGACGTTTCGGCCCCCGACCCGGCCGAACACGCCGAATCCGTCGACTGCTTCGAAAGCGTCGGGCGCAATCACTTCGAGATCACGCGCCCGCGCCGCCGCCACGACGGCGCCGGCCAGCGGATGCTCGGAGCGCGTTTCGAGACCAGCGGCAAGCGCGAGGGCTTCGGTCTCCGAGAGGCCGGTCCGGGCGACGAGATCGGTCAGCCGCGGGCGGCCCTCGGTCAGTGTGCCGGTCTTGTCGAAGGCCACGAGGCGCACGTCGCGCAGGCGCTGCAAGGCCGCCCCGTCGCGGAACAGCACGCCCCGGGCGGCAGCCCGCCCAGTGCCGACCATGATGGCGGTCGGCGTGGCGAGGCCCATCGCGCAGGGGCAGGCGATGATCAGGACCGCCACGGCGTTGACCAGCGCCGTTCCCAAAGCGGGTGCGGGCCCCAGCAGAAGCCATCCGAGGAAGGTCGCGACCGCGATCGCAATCACCACCGGCACGAAGCGCCCCGTCACGCGATCGACCAGCGCCTGGATCGGTAGCTTGCCGCCCTGGGCCCGTTCCACCAGGGCGGTGATCTGCGCGAGCACCGTGGCGCCGCCCACCGCGTCGACCGTCAGGTCGAGGCTGCCGCGGCCGTTAAGGGTGCCGCCGACCGTCCGGTCGCCCGGCGCCTTGCGCACCGGGGCCGGTTCCCCGGTCACCATGCTCTCGTCGACATCGCTCGTGCCGGCGACCACCACGCCGTCGGCGGCGACGCGCTCGCCGGGGCGCACCCGGACCACGTCGCCAAGGCGGAGCGCGGCGAGCGGCACCTCGATCTCGGCATCGTCCCGGATCACCCGGGCGGTCTTCGGCGCAAGGTCCATCAACCGCGCGATGGCCTGCCCGGTCCGGCCCTTGGCCCGCGCCTCCAGGGTGCGGCCGAGCAGGATGAGCGTGACGATCAGCACGCTCGCCTCGAAATAGAGATGCGCCGCCCCCGCGGGCAGGAGGCCCGGCGTCAAGGTCGAGACCAAGGAGAAGAGGTAGGCGGCTCCCGCCCCCAGGGCGACCAGGGCGTTCATGTCTGGATGCCCGCGCAGCAGTCCCGGCACGCCGCGCAGGAAGAAGCGGCGGCCCGGCCCGGCAAGGACCAGGGTCGCCAGCACCGCCTGGATCAGGGCGGTCATGGATCCGCCGTGCAGGCCGGGCAGGACATGGCCACCCATATCGAGGACCACCACGGGCGCGGAGAGGAGCACCGCCGCGATCAGATCGCGATGCAGCAGCCGGGCCTCCTCGGCGCGGCGGGCTGCCGGATCGGCGGATGTCTCGGCGTCGTTGGGGTGAGCGTCGTAGCCCGCCTCCGCCACCGCGGCCACGAGGTCGGGGATCGCCACCAGCCCCTCGGGATGCCGGACTGCGGCCCGCCCGGCGGCGAGGTTGACGCTGGCATCCGTCACGCCCGGCACCGCGGCCAGGGCCCGCTCGACCCGGCCGACGCAGGACGCGCACGACATCCCGTCGATGATCAGCAGGCTCTGCACCTCGGGCACCGGATAACCCGCATTCGCCAGCGCCGCCGCGGCCTCGGCCGGGCCGGCGTCTCCGCCGAGGACGAAACTGGCCCGATTGGTCGCGAGGTTGACCGCCACGTCCCGGGCCCCCGGAAGCGCGGCGAGTGCCCGCTCGACCCGCCCGACGCAGGACGCGCAGGACATCCCCTCGACGGGGATGTTCAGAGCGATGGGGGCCGGGAGGCCACCGGGTCGAATCGCGGTGTTCATGGCCTCCAAGATGGGGATCGTCTGGGTGGGTCGACCAGGGGCTCGCCGGAAGTTGAACCGCATGGGCGGCATGTCCCTGCGCCGGATCGCCGATCGGGTTCCGTGCCGCCAACCGCCTAGCGGAAGGCGCGAGATTCGTTGCGAAGCGGCTCCGTTCCTCCAGCCTTGTGAGATCGGATGCCGTCGGCCAAGCTCAGGCCACCAGCGGAGGGAGATAGGCATGGCCGAGCCACTGACGATCTACGGCGATCCGGGCTCGGGAAACTGCCTGAAGGTCAAATGGGTCGCCGACCATCTCGGCATCCCGGCGACGTGGCGCGACGTGGACGTGCCCGGCGGCGGGACCCGCCGACCCGAGTTCCTGGCGCTCAACCCCGCAGGCCGGGTGCCGATCGTGGTCTTCCCCGACGGCGCCGTCCTATCGGAATCGAATGCCATCATCATCCATCTCGCGGAGGGCTCGCCCCTGATCCCGCAGGCTCCGTTCGCCCGGGCGCGGATGCTGCAATGGATGTTCTGGGAGCAGTACAGCCACGAGCCCTACATCGCGGTCCGCCGCTACCAGCTCCACTACCTCAAGCGCGCGCCGGACGAGCTTGACCCGAAGCTCGCGGAACGGGGCGCCGACGCCCTGCGGCTGATGGAAGAGACGCTCGAACGCTCCGCCTTCCTCGTGGGCGACGCCCTGACGCTCGCCGACGTGGCGCTCGTAGCCTACACCCGCATGGCCCACGAGGGCGGTTTCGACCTCGTGGATTATCCGGCGCTCCGAAGCTGGATCGGGCGCGTCGAGGCCGGGCTCGGGATCGGCGCCTATGGCGGGCCGCCCTGATCGGCGGCGGCCGGTCGCGCGGGGGCGGCGCCGTATTCCGGCAGGCTGACCCGCGCGACGGTCCCCTGCCCGAGCGTGCTCTCGATGGTGAGCCGCCCCCGGTGACGGTTGAGGCTGTGCTTGACGATGGCGAGCCCCAGGCCCGTGCCGCCGCGCGCCCGGCTCGACGCCACGTCGATCCGGTAGAAGCGCTCGGTCAGCCGCGGGATGTGCTCCGGCGCGATACCCGGCCCGTCATCGGCCACCGACAGGACGATCCGGCGGCCGAGCCGGGGATCCTCCTCGCGGCTCAGCCCGACGCTGATCCGGCCGCCGCCGTACTTCACGGCGTTCTCGATCAGGTTCTCGATCACCCGGACGAGTTCGTCGGCATCGCCGGCAACGCGATAGGGGCCGTCGCCGTCCGTGCACCCGATCGTGGCACCCCGCGCCTCGGCGGGGGGCCCCTGGGCATCGACCATCTGGCGAGCCAGCGCTCCGAGATCGACCACGCCGGTGGGGGCCACGTGCTCGCGCAGCTCGATCCGCGAGAGCGAGAGCAGGTCGTCGATCAGCCGCGTCATGCGCAGCGCCTGGACCCGCATGATCTCGAGAAAGCGCTCGCGGGCCGGTGCGTCCTCGCGGGCGGGACCCTGCAGGGTCTCAATGAAGCCGATCAGGGTGGCGAGCGGCGTGCGCAGCTCGTGGCTCGCATTGGCCACGAAATCGACCCGCATCGCCTCAAGGCGCCGGGCAGAGGTGAGGTCGCGCAGGAACAGCAGCGCGCTCAAGCCGGATCCGTCGGGCATCGGCAGGGCGCCGATCTGCACCTCGAAAGTCCGTTCCAGCGGCACACGGGTCGAGAGGGCGACACGACGGGGCAGGCCCGAACTCAGCACCGCCTCGACGCCGTCGAGCACCTCGGGGTCGCGGAGCGCGAAGGACAGGGGCCGGGCTTGATGCAGCGCCGGCAGCAGCGCCCGGGCGGCCGGGTTGGCCTCCACCACCAGGGTCCGCCGATCCACCAGGATGACCGGATCGGGCACGTGCGCGAGCAGAGCCTCGGCCAGACCGTGGCGCTGCGCGGTCGCGGCCGGCTGCGGTGGCGCCTGGACCGGGCCACGCCCGCCGAGCCAGCCGCCGAGGCAGATCGCGGCGAGGCCCGCGAGGATCAGCGGGAGGTCGAGGCGTCCGGCGAGCGCGACCGCGAGACCGAGCAGGCCCGCGGCGATCGCGGCACCGGTCCAGGCCGGGGAACTGCGCAGGCGCTCGGACATAGCGGGCTGTCCGGTTCCGTCAGCGCGGTCCGGGCTCGTCGCGCCACGCCCGGCCGGAGGGGCCAGCGGTGCCTTCCGGAGGGCCGGGATCGCGGGCGCCGCCCGCGCGCTTCACGATCTCGTAGAGGCCGAGCATCGCGAGCGCGGTCACGAACGGCACGACGTAGTAGCAGCCCCGGAACAGGAGCAGCGAGGTCAGCACCTCGTTGCGCGGCAGGCTCGACAGGGCGAGCAGCACCGTGGCCTCGAACACCCCGATTCCGCCCGGCGCGTTCGACGCGATGCCCAGCATGGCGGCCAGCACGTAGACCGCCAGGAAGGTGGTAAAGCCGATCGTCGTCTCCTGCGGCAGCAGGACGTAGAGCACCGCCGCCGCCGCGCAGACATCGCCGATGCCGACGAGCATCTGACCGATCGACACCGAGGCGCCCGGCAGTTCCAGGCGCCATTGCTTGACGGTGATGCTGCGCTTCTTGGCCGAGACCCAGGCGAGGTAGCCCAGCACCAGGGCGAGCGCCGCTAGACCCACGGACTGGTTGATCCGGATCGACGTGAAGGCCAGCCCGGCGAGCTGCCCAGCCTCGATGATCAGGCTGAGCCCCAGGACCACGCCCATGCCGAGCCAGAAGGTGAAGCCGGCGATCACCGTGAGCGCCGCGATCTTGGCGGTGCTCAGGCCCTGCCGGGCATAGATCCAGTAGCGGATGGTGCCGGCGGTCAGCAGCGGGAAGCCGAGGGTGAAGCTCACCGCGTAGCTGGTGAACGAGGCAAGCGCGGTGATCCGGTACGGCACCTTGATCTTAAGCTGGCGCAAGGCCAGCGCGTCGTAGCCGGTGAGGAACAGGTAGCTGATACCGACGAACAGGAAGGCGAGGCCGAGCTGCCGGCCGGTCGCCGCCGCGATCGCGGTGCGCACCTCGGCCCAGCTCACGCTCTGGACGAGCTTCCACAGCACGCCGAGGGAGACCGCGAACAGCACGATGCTGGCAGCCGTGCCGATCCAGGCATAGCGGCTGGCCAGGCTCTTGCGCTTTGCAGCCGCGGCCTCCTGCTGAACCGGCTCGGCCGGATCAGCCTGCTTCCGGTGCTGACCTTGAAAATTCATGCCGTTCGGCGTCCGCCCTTCCGGCTGCGCGGCCCGGCGCAAGGCCGTGGGCCCGTACCGGATGGTCCCGGACCGCGGCCCGTTGCCCCGCATGTAGGCCGAACCCACGCGCAAGGCCAGGGAAGGGACCACCGGAACGCGCGATCTATCCTCAGCCGGTGGCCCGATCGAGGAGCGCGGCGGCGTCCGACAAGCCGCGCCGGATCCGGGCGGGCACCTCCGGCGCGGTGCAGACATAGGTCGGGCTCGGATGCGGGATCCGGATGATCGGCAGGCGGGAGCGCAGCGCGGTGATCGCGGGCGACGCGTCCCCGGCATAGCGGCCGGCCAGGACCGCCACGGCAAGGTTGGGCAGCAGATCGAGCAGCGGCGCGAGATAGGGCGCCGCCGCCACGACCTCGGCCCGGCGAGGTGCCCGATTGAGAGCGCCTTCGGCGTGGATCAGCCAGGGAACCGCGTTCCAGATCAGCGTGTCGGCCCGGCTGAGCCCGGCCTCGGCGAGGAAGCGGAACAGGTTGGCGGCCGTGCCGTTCGCGCTGTCGCGGGTGACGAAGCCGGTGCGCAGCACGGCCGGGCCGGGTGTCTCCAGCAGGAGCAGCATCCGGGCCCCGACTCCACCGTCCAGGGGGTCGGGCATGGGGACCGGGGCACCGCGCTCGGCGGAGATCCGTGCGGCGAGCGCCCGGATCGGTGCGATGTGCGGCGCCGTGATCAGCGCGCGGCGGGCCGCGAGGGCGACCGGATCGGCCAGCGATTTCGGCGCCTGCGGCTCAAGCGGCATCGAACCCCGGAACGATGGGGCCGAGGCGGCCCGACAGGCGAAAGCGCTCGACGCCATCTTCCAGGGCAAGCCGCGCGTCGAGGCCTGCCGTGCCGCCGAATTGGAAGCCGATTTGACTGGCATAGGCGGCGCAGGCGGCGCGCTTTCGGGCCTGGGCATCCGGATCGAGCGTCACCGCCGCCTCGGGAAGTTCCGCGAACAAGGCCGCGAGCGGCTCCCGGGGCGCGGCCTCGCGCACCGTGTAGGGGAAGTCGCGCCACCACAGGATGGGCAGGCGCGGATCGAAGCTGCGCAACGCCCGGACCGTCTGAACGTGATCGACATGGCCGCCGATCGCCTGCGGGGCGAGGAGGAGATCGGGTTTCTCCGTAGCGATCAGCTCCGCGAAGGCGGCGGCGAGGTCGGCCGCGATGCCGTCATCCAAGCGCGTCTCGGAAAACAGCTCCGGCGCGGAGCCGTAGCCCCGGTGCGGCGCCTCGCGGAACGGCAGGTGCACCGGCTGGGCGATGCCAAGCGCGGCGGCGGCGCGAACATCCTCGTCCCGGCGCAGGGCCATGTAGTCGATCTCGGCCGACAGCCCCTTGTCGAGTTGGCAGGCGAGCGCGAACCCTTTCGGGTCGGCGACGCTTCCGGTGAACAGCGTCGCCATCACCACCCGCCAGCCGCCCTGCGCGAGACGCGCCAGCAGGCCGCCACACGAGAAGGCCGCGTCATCGAGATGGGGCGAGAGGGCGAGCGCAGTGGGCATGGTTCACGGCCTGTCGGCTGGGGCGAAATCCAACCCTCGAGCTCATCCTGATGTGCCGGAGCGCAGCGGCGGCCTCGAAGGAGGGCTCCAGGGATCGCCGCATGCGATGGAGGCCTCCTTCGAGGCCCGCTGGCGCTGGCACCTCAGGATGAGGGGGCGGGTGGGAAATCCACGAATGGGTCGGCCCTCAGAGCAGGTGCGGCTCGGCCCGGAAGCGGCAGGTCGGATCGTCGGGTAGGTCCGTCGCGAAATCAGTGGCCGGGCTTTCGCCCCGCACCTGCGCGTAGACCTCCATGATCTGCCGCCCGACCGCATGCCAGGAATAGACCCGCCGGCACTCCTTCAGACCTGCGGTCGCGAGGCGGCGGCGCAGATCCGCATCCGTAATGACCCGGGTTAGGGCAGCGGCCTGCGCGGGCACGTCGCCCGGATTGGTGAGCAGCCCGTTCTCCCCGTCGCGCAGGCAGTCCGAGACGCCGACCGCGTGGCATGAGACCGTGGCGAGCCCGGCCGCCAGCGCTTCCAGGATCGTGTTGGAGAACCCCTCCGCGTAGGTCGGCGAGACGAACACGTCGGCGCGGCGGTAGAGATCGGGCACGGAGCCGTATTCCGCATAGCCCGTGAAGGCGATCGCGCGCTCCGAGAAGGCGTGCTCCGCCGCCAGTGCCTGGGCCGGCTCCACATCCGGCCCGATCCCCGAGATGGTCGCGGCAAACGGCGTGCCCTGCTCCCGCAGGATCGCCAGCGCGTTGATGAAGTCGAGCACGCCTTTCCGGCGGTCGACCCGGCCGTGATAGAACAGCCGCACCGGCCCGGCATGGGGCGCCGGCAGCCCGTCGGGCGTGCCCTGCGCGAACCGGTCGGTATCGACCGCCCCGGGCACGATGGTGAACCGGGCCGGGTCCGACCCGAGGCGCCCGCAGACCTCGTCCACGAAGGAGGCGCCGCCGATCAGCAGCGCATTGGCGTGGGCCAGGACCTCGCACATGGCGACGCGATGGGTCTCGCAGCAGGAGCCGACCCAATGGCCGTCGCCGCCCTGAATCGAGACCACGCTCGGCACCCCGAGCTTGCGGGCGGCGAGCAGCACCGCCCAGCCAGTCGGGTAGCCGTACTGCGCGTGCAGGATGTCGAAGGGTTTGTGCGCGTGCTCCCGGGCGATCGCGTCCACCATCGTGGCGATGTCGCGCTCGAAATCGCCGGAGGTCTGCTCGCCCAGCTGCTCCAGGCCGATCACCCGGACGCCCGGCACGGGCGGCGGCGGCCCACCGCCGTAGACCCGGGTGCCGAAGGCATCGCCGCGGTACTGCGAGATCATCGTGACGTCATGCCCGGCGCCGACGAGCTCGCGCAGGAGGTTCTGCGCGTAGACGCTCATGCCCGAGATCGCTGGGAAGTAGCGGCGGCTGAGAAAGAGGATTCTCATGCTTGCACGCGGTCCAAGGCGTGGGCCGGACGGAATCCCCTCCCCCTTGCGGGGAGGGGTAGGGGTGGGAGTGGCGCAAGAGGCACCGCCACGCCCAATCCTGAAGCACCCCCACCTTCGGCTCCTCCCCGCAAGCTTGAGCGATCCCGGGCAAGCCCGGGGTCGCCAGGGGAGGAGAGAAGCGCATACGCCATCACTGCCATTGCCGCCGCGTCTCCTGCTCGCCGGCCAGCACCGGACCAGGGCGGCGGCAGCCGCGGAGATACTCCAGCGCCTGCGGGATCATCACGTCGGCCCGGTGGCTCTCGCGGGAGAGTTCGACACAGATCAGCTTGCCGAAGCCGATTTCTTCCAGCGCCTCCAGCACCCCGGCCACGTCCATGTCGCCCTCGCCGAAGGGCAGGTGGATGTGGCTGCCGCGCTTCATGTCCTCGATCGCCACCGTACCGATCCGGCCGGCGAATTCCCGCACGGCAACCGCGGGCTCGCGCTCGCCCGTGACGAGGCAGTGCCCGGTATCGAGGGCGAGCTTTAGCCCCGGAATGTCCAGGGCAGCGTAATCGTCGAGCGTCTCGATCAGCATGCCGGGCTCCGGCTCCAAGCAGGGCACGACCCCGGCCTCGGCGGCGAAATCCGCGACCGTGTGCAGCCCCTCGGCCAGCCAGCGCCGGGCCTCGTCGTGATCGACCCCGGGCTTCGGCACGCCGGCCCAGAACGACACCGCCTCGGCCGACAGCATCGCGCCGATCTCGACAGCCCGCTTGAGAAAGCCGACCCGCCGGGCGCGGCCCGCAGCGTCTGCGGTGACCAAAGTCGGCTCGTGCTTGGCATTGGGATCGAGCAGGAAGCGAGCGCCGGTCTCGATGACGCAGGTCAGCTCCAGCTTCTCCAGCAGGCTGGCCACACGGCCCGCCTCCGCCGCCCAGGTGTCGGAGAACGGGTCGAGGTGGTGGATGTCGAGGGTCAGCGCCACCCCGTCGTAGCCCGCGACCTTGATCAGGTGGAGCGCGTCGTCGAGGCGGTGGTTGGCCGCCCCGTTGGTGTTGTAGGCGAACCGGAGCGTCACGCAGCCCTCCCCTTCCGCTCGGCGAGCCGGAATGGCGCGTGATGCGATTCCGGCTCACGGTAGAGCGGATAGTGCCGCCCGACGATCTGCTCGGCCAGGGCGGTGTCGAACAGCGGCTGGCCGCCCAACCGCTCCAGGGCTTCCGGGGTGAGGCGCACCGGACGCAGGGTCTCGCTCTCGGCGCCGAACCGGATCAGCGGGTGATCACGGTCGATGAGCTTCTGCGTGTTGCGCTCGCCGATCCGGTAGTAGCTCATGGTCTCGACCTCGAGCCCCGGCACGATCGCCTTGACCACACCGACCCCGCCACCGGGAGGCGAGCACTCGACGTAGAGCACGTCGAACCCCGCCTCCAGCAGCCGATCGCAGGCGATCTTGCCGCGCGCATGGCCGTCGGCCGCCGGGGTGGAGGGCAGCTCCGAGAAACGCTTGGAGCTCCGCTCGGAATAGACCGTGTCGGCGAGTACGGTGCGCAGGTCGGCGGCCGGCAGCTCGATCCATTCGAGCATCGCCTGGAGGGCGCGGCTTTCCTCAAGGTCCAGGCTCGGCAGCGCCTTCTGGATGAACGCATCGATGTAGCCCGGCGGGGTCACGGTGGCGGCCATATCGAGGGGGCCGTGCCCGAAGGTCTTGCGCACCCGCGCGGCCTGAAATTCCAGCAGCGCCTTGCGCAGGGCCCGGTCCCGATCCGGATCGCAGGCCTCGCCGCAAGCCGAGAGGGCGATCGGCGCCGGTGTGCGCGCAGGATCCTCGTCGTAGCCGACGACGTAGAGGTTGGTCAGGCCGAACTGGTCGGTGGCGAATTTCGGCAGCGCCCGGATGCCGAGATCCTTCAGCCGCGCCAGCATCGCGGCGTTCTCCGGCCCGATGCCGTCCAGATCAAGCATCACGCCCTGGTCCAGCGCCCGGAACAGCAAGCCGTTGCCGTCCCGCTGCAGCAACTCCAGCACACCGTGGCCGAGGGCGAAGGGCACGTCCGGGCCGGCGCCGAGGCCGTTGGTGATCAGGTTGGTGAAGGGCTTGTAGCCTTCCGACAGCTCGAAATAATCGGTGGCCGCGATGTCGAGCGGCATCAGCACGATCTCGCCTGTGGCGTGCCGGACGCTGGGTGTCCATTCGAGCACCGTGTCGCGGTCGACCGGTGAGCCCGCGGGCAGGCAGAGGGTCAGCGGATCGGCGACGGACTTCGCGCCATAGACACGGGCGAGGTCGTTGTAGCTCGCCCGCTCCTTGGCCCTCGGCAGCACGGCCAGCGACGGCATCAGGTTCTCGGCGATCTCGGCGACGGCGCCGATCAGCGCCTCGTCGTCGGTGGCGCCGTAGCCGATCCCGGACGGCATGGCGCCGACGAAGAACGGGTCGTCCAGGAACAAGGCCACGAACCAGACCGGAACGCCGGTGCGATCGAGCGGCGCCAGCGGGAAGCCGACGATGCGGCCCTCCGGCAGGACGTCGAGATAAGCCTTGACCGGATCGGGCAGCGACGCGGGCAGGCCCTCGATCTGGCGCTTGGCGCCGAAACGGTAAGGGCGCGGTGCCTTGATCCGCTCGTGGCGGGCGCGGTCGTCCTGATCGTGGAAGGCGTCTGGGTTGCTCAAGTCGTGTTCCTGTCTGGCTCGAACCGTCGCTTGCGCCCCATTCCATCCATCCCCCTCATCCTGAGGTGCCGGAGCACAGCGGAGGCCTCGAAGGAGGGCTCCAGGGATCGCGGCGCCTTCTGGAGCCCTCCTTCGAGGCCCGCTTCGCGGTCACCTCAGGATGAGAGGGTGAGTGGGAGATGCTTGGTTGGTTCCGTGATCGAATATCCTGTCCGCTACCCCTGCCCGTAGGCGCGGGCGACGAGCCGCATCGTGTGAAGGTCGCGGGACGCCGCGTACGCAGCCCGTTCCTCGGGCCGGCGCAGGGCCGAGCCGAAGGCGCGCACCTGCTCGGTGAACGGCGAGCTGTCGGCGTCGAAGGCGAGCGGCTCCGCGCGGCCGCTGGTGCCGTCGATGAAGGTCAGCGACCCACCGGCGGTCTGGCCCATCGTGTTCTCAGCCACGAGCATCCCCTTCGTGCCGACCACCTCCAGGCGGCGGCGGGGCAGCGCGTTGGGGCAATTGTAGGCGACGTGCAGGCTCGCCAGTGCACCGCCCGCGGTCTGCCCGATCAGCAGGGCACCGTCGTCGACTGCGTAATCCTGGGCCTTGATTTGGGTCAGGGCCGCGATGGTGGTGATCGGCTCGCCCGTCAGGAAATCCACGAGATCGATCCCGTGCGGCGCGAGGTCCATCAGCGCGCCGCCCCCGGCCTGGGCGGCGTCGATCCGCCAGTTCGGCTGACCGGCCTCCGACCAGTCGCGTCCGAGCCAGCAGGCGTAGACGATCCGCACGGCCGTCACCGTTCCCAGCCGCCCGGCCTCGACCTGGGCACGGATCATCCGGTGTGCCGGGTGGTGCCGCTGATCGAACGCCGTCCCGTATAAGATTTTTTGGGATTCGACCGCCCGGGCGATGGCGTCCGCGTCAGCGAGGGTGGCGGCCATGGGCTTCTCGCACAGCACCGCTTTGCCTGCGGCGGCCAGCGCCTCGACGGCGCCGCGGTGCAGATGGTTCGGCGTCGCCACGTAGACCGCCTCGACCTCGGGCTCGGCGATCAGGCCGGCGAGGTCGGCATGCCCCCGGGCGCCCGCCTGCTCAGCCGCCGCGCGACTTGTCGGATCCGGATCACAGACCGCGATCAGACGATGGCCGGCGGCTCGGATGCCGGGCTCCATGTAGTCGCGGGCAACCCAGCCGTAGCCGACGATGCCCCAGCCGACCGCGTCCATCACCAGCGCTCCGGCAAGTCAACGAACTCGCGGACGCGGACGCGCTGCGTTTCCGGCGCATCCAGGGCGCCCTCGAAGGTCAGATGCTCGGGGCCGGCGGAGTGCAGTGGATAGGTGGCACGGGGAGCGTATTCCGCCTGGTAGCGCTCCGAGGGCCAGCGGATGGCGTAGCCATCGCCCTCCGGCGCGTAGAGCGGATTCAGACGCAGCACGGTGCCGGGCTTCGGCAAGGTGAGGCCGTCGACCAGTGCGCGGGGCGCCGGTCGCATCCCGGGTCCGCACACAACCGAAAAGGCTTCGCAGGTCCGCAGGGCGGTGGGCTCCCGCGGCGCCGGTGCCCGGACCTCGACGAGCGCCCGCGTCAGCTCCGCATCGTCGTACACGAGGGCGTCGGGGAAGAGGTCCGCGATCTCCTCGGCGGTGACCGCCCGTCCGGCCGAGAAGCCCGGGCAGTCGCGATTGTGGATATGGCTCAGCGCCAACCAGCCGTCGTCACCGGCGTTCTGGCGCAGGCATTCGAGCAGGGCCGCCTTGTCGTCCAGGAAGTAGAAGGCATCGTTGCAGGCGACGAGATCGACCGGCGCACCCCGGATCGGCCAATGGGCTGAGCCGGCATCGAAGCAGACGAGCTGCGCCGTCTCACCGACGACCCAGTGGCGCGCGACCCACAGCTTGGCGAAGACCACGTCGGCCCCCGAGACCTTGCATCCGCGCCGCTGCAGCTCGCGCAGATAGTGGCCGATGCCGCAGGCGAATTCGAAGACGCAGATGGGATCGTTCCAGTGCGCCTCCAGCAGCGACAGACCGGCCAGAAAGGTTGGATCGCTCCAGCGATGCAGGAAATAATCGCCAACGCGACCCCAGCCGAGACCGTGCACAGCATCGCGCAGGGTAGCGGTGCGCCGATCCTTGATGAGCTGGATGATCCCGGCAGGGTCGGCGGGCGGGCCGTTCCACCAATCGTCCTGATCGACCAGCAGGGCGGCCAGCGCTTCATCGGCCTCGCCCGCGTCGAGATGGGCCAGGACCCGCTCGACCAGCGCCTCGCGGTTCACGCGCAGGTACGGGATCCCGTCGATCACGGGCCAGCGCGCACCCGTTCCCGCGTCCCGCAGGGCATGCGGGCCGTCGGCCTTCAACGGATTGCCGGTCTGCGGCGAGGTGAGTTCGAACGGGATCATGGCTCTCTGGACCGACCGGGCAGATGGGCCACCGGGTCCGGCGATCAAGGCAACAGATGCGATCAAGGTAGAGGCGATCAAGGAATGCGCATGTCGGCGAGGACGCGATCGTGGAAGCCCTTCACGGGGCCGGCATGGACCAGCTCCCACTCGTCGAGCACCATCTCCATGCTGGTCGAGGCGCCGCGCAGGTGCTGGGCGATCTGGAGCACCCGGTCGATGCAGTCCGCCGCATGGAAGGCACGCCCCTCCCCGGTGGCATCGTCCGGCAGGACCGCGCGGGCGCGCTCGACCTGGGTTCGAAGGGGCTCGTCGAGTTCGGCGAGCGCCCAGGCCGTGGTGGTGGCCATGATCGGCCCGAGATGGTCGCCGAGCAGCATCTCGCCGGTGAAGCCGGCATCCGGCATGGCGGCGTTATGGAAATGGTGGGCCATCGCGGCCAGGAACACGGTGCCGGGATCGGCCCGATAGAACGGGCTTAGGCACACGCCGTAAGCCGCCACGATCAGGCAATGCTCGGCGTGGTTCTCCGGCGGCTCCAGCAGGATGCGGGCACGACCGGGGCAGGTGACGCCGGCTCGTGGCTGTTGCGCCAAGGCAGCGACGAAGCCCGGGAGGGAACCGAACGCGGCCTGCGGACCCGGAGCGAGCCGCGACCGCAGGCGGGCCCGTAGATCCGAATCGAGTTCGCCGGTCACGGCGTCGAAGCCCGCAATCAGCACCGCGGACGCCGCCTCTTCCGTCAGGCCGGCCGCGGTCAGGAAGGCCGCGTCGAGGTCACAGAGACGGGTGGCCGCGAGTGTGATGGCGGTGATGTCGAGAGCGACGTCGTCGGGCGAGGCACCACCGGTGAGACGCCCCCACCCCTGCGCGAACAGCCGCTCCGCAATCGAGCCGGTACGGCCCGCGGAGCGCACGCGCTTGAGGTCGTTCATTTCAATGAGAAGATCGCGCAAAGCTTCCGGCGCGGCGACGCCGGACTGCGGCGGGTAGGTCTCGGTTGGCATCTTCTCTTTCGACCGGATGAGGCTTGTACGCCCTCACAGGCAGCTCGAACGAATTGTTCATTTGAACGCTGGTTCCCTCTCCCGTTCGGGAGAGGGAGTCGGTTGCGGCCCGTCATCGACACTGTGGCCGCCACTGGATCATACCGTTTTCCTTCGCGCGCCCGCAGCGGCGATCGAAAGACTTAGCGATATGCCTCAGTGCACGCCCAGCCAGTCGTGCAGCATCTTCTCCTGCTTGCCGAAGGCATGCTCCGGCCCGCGGCCGTTCTTGACCATCGGGGCCTTGAAGAACGTGGAGAGCTGCTCCTGCACACCGCCGTCGCCGCGGGTGTGGGCGAGGTCGAGCACGCGGGCGATCTCGATCACCAGCGGCGCCGCCAGAATCGAGTCCTTGCAGAGGAAGTTCACCTTCACCTGCATCCGCTGACCCATGAAGCCGGTGACGTCGATGTTGTCCCAGGCTTCCTTGTCGTCGCCGCGCGGGCGGTAATAGTGGATGTGCACGAGGTGGTCCTCGACCGGGTAGCCGAGGATCGAGTCGAGCACGGTGCCCTTGGTGTTCAGCTTCGACTGGAGCGAGTTCGGATCGTTCAGGGCGAGGCCGTCGCGATTGCCGAGGATGTTGGTCGAGAACCAGCCGTCGACGTGCAGCGCGCGGGCCTTGAAGGCGGGGGCGAGCACGGTCTTCATCATGGTCTGGCCAGTCTTGCCGTCCTTGCCGGCGACCGGCACGTTCAGCTCCTTGGCGAGTTCGAGGAGCGCCGGAACATCGGCGGCCACGCTCGGGGTGAAGTTGGCGTACGGGATGCCGCTCTTGATCGCCGCGTAGGCGTAGAGCATCGCGGGCGAGATCGCCTCGTCGCTCGAATCCAGGCCCTTCTCGAAGGCCTCGGTCGAGTTCAGGGTCGGGTCGTTCAGGTCGGGCCAGCGCTCCGTCGAGGCGAGGTTCACCACGACCACGTCGTCGAGGTTGCTCTCCTTCTGGAAGCGCCGCAGGTCGTTGGCGATGACCGAGACCGCCTCACGGTGGTCCTTGGCGACGATGCGGTTCTGGCCGTCGATATTCTTGCAAAACTTGGCGCTGCCGACCGCCGGCCAGGGCGTGATGCCCTTCAGGGCACCGGCGCCGTCCTCGATGTCGTCCTTCGACAGGACGCCGTGGCCGCTCGCGGCGGTGGCGAGATCGTCGCCGTTCAGGTCCCATCCGCCGAAGACGAGGTCCTTGTAATCGGCCAAGCCCGCTACGGAGAGGCCGGCGAGCGGGAGCCCGTCGAGCCGGTTCGAACCGGATTTGATCATTTCGATACCGGCGATGGCGGTGGTGGCGACGGCGCCACCCATGCCAACGAACGCGACACCGACGCGGCGACCGGACTGCATGCTCATTGGAAAAAGTTGTCCTTGTGGGGACGCGGGTGGCGTCTTGAAGGGTCCGTCGCGGGACGGAAAGTTCACCCCCCCGGGGTCGTACCTAACTGGCTCACCGCTGCGGCGTTCCAAGCCAAATGCGACAACGTTGCCCCTTCATGACACGTATTTCGCGAGAGCAGACGGTGCTCTCAGCGCGAGACAACACGCCAAAACAAGACCTTGGCGCCGCCGACAATCGTGACGGATCGGGAGCGGTTCCGACTGGGGTTGCGGCGGTCCGCGTCCTTAAGGCGCCCCTAAAGCGAACGGTTAACCCTTCGTTGACCGTGCCACGCTTGGATCACGGCGTCGTCCCATTCTGGTCACGGCCGGCGCCGATACGGCCGCCGATCAAAGGAGCCCGGCCACAAGAATCTGGGCCGACGCAAGGACCGATCTGAGAAGGACCAATGATGGGGGTTTTCCCGGAGCCGGCGCATCGCGCCGACGACGTGAGTCGACTCGTGCCGAACGCGAGCCGTTTCGAGATTGAAGCCGTGGCGTGGCTGCCGCGGGCCGGCCGTGGGATACGGTGCCGGTCGGACCGCCGCTCGGGCCGGGACCGGCTTCGCCAGGTCTCGGGGACGCTGGCCCTGGGTCTCGTGGCCGGGTTCGGATTACCGCAGGCCGCCTTCGCGCCCGCCTATTTCGCCCCCGCCGCCCAGGCTCACGACCGGGTCGACACCAGCCCGCGCGCGGCCCAGGCCCTCGCGGCACAGACACCGGCGCCGGACGCCGTGGCACCGGAGCTCTCGGCTCAGGACATGGCCCTGCGCTCGACGCTCGATCAGGATCTGTCGCTGGACCTGCAACGGCAGGATGCCGCGACCGATGCCGCGCTCCGGTGGAATGGTCTGCCGGTGCCGGAGCAGGAGCCTGCGACGACCGCGCTGATCCAGGACGACCTCGCCGCCCTTCCGCGGGTGACGCAGGAGCAAGGCTCCGACGCCGTGCGGTTCGGCGAGCGCTCCGTGCCGCGCAAGGTGGTCGACACGATCGTGAAGGCCTCAGACCAGGCAGGCGTCGATCCCGTCTACATGATGGCGCTGGCCGACAAGGAGTCGAGCTTCGACACGGACGCCAAGGCCGCGACCTCCTCGGCGCAGGGTCTGTTCCAGTTCGTCGCCCGGACGTGGCTGGAGATGATCCGCGATTACGGCGCCCGCTACGGGCTCGCCGAGGAGGCCGCCGCCGTGAAGGGCCGGGGCTCCGCGATCACGGTCGCCGGCACCATGCGGGCGCGGGTGCTCGGCCTGCGCAACGATCCGCGCGTGGCGGCCCTGATGGCGGCCGAACTGATCAAGCGCGATCGCGAGCGGATCGAGGCCCGGGTCGGCCGGGCGCTGACCACGACCGAGCTCTACCTCGCGCATTTCCTCGGCACGGCGAGCGCCGGGCGCTTCCTCTCGCTCTCATCCGAGAAGCCCGACGAGGTGGCCGGCCGTGCCTTCCGCAGTGCCGCCCGGGCCAATCGCAGCCTGTTCACCGAGGCGGACGACGGCAAGCGTCGCAGCCTGACCGTCTCCGAGCTGCACGATCGGCTCGACGGCATGATCGACCGGCGGCTCAACCGCTACCAGGGCGTCGCCGCGGTGGCGGAGGCCCTCGACAAGGCACCGGCGCAGACCGACATTGCCACCAGTGAGGACGCTGGCCAAGCGGCCACCACCCGTCGCGTCGAGGTGACGGAGGCGTTGCCGCCCGACGGGGTGTGACGGTCGTTCCGCCTCAATGCCCCGCCGGCGCCCCGCCCCCGAGCCTGACGCTTTTCAAGCTCAGCGCGATCGGCACTGCGCAGGCAGCCACCAGTCCGAGCACCCAGAACACGTCGATATACGCCCAGTAGGCGACCTCCGTGCTCAGCACGCTGCCGATCCACGCGGTCGCTTGGTTCTGCGCCTCGACGCCGACATAGCCGTGCTCGGAGAAGTACTGCGTCGCACGCCGCATCGTCTCCTGATAGGCGGGCTCGGCCGGGTTGATGTTCTCGACCAGCCGGCTCTGATGGAACTGGCTCCGGTAGGCCAGAATGTTCTGGGCCAGTGAGACGCCCATCGAGCCGCCGACGTTGCGGGCGACGTTGATCAGCGCCGAGGCCTGATCGGTCTGGTCCTTGCGGATGCCCTCGTAGGAGGCCGAGGTGATCGACAGGAACACCATCGGCAGGCCGATGCCGATCCAGACCCGCGACCATGCGAAGAACGCGAAGGTCGTGGTGCCGCTGATCCGCGTCAGGTCGTACATCCCGAGCGCCACGATGGTCATGCCGGCAGCGATCAGCCATTTCGGCTGCACGTAAGCCGAGACGCGCCCGGTCAGGAACATCATCACCACCGTGACGATGCCGCCGGGGCCCAGGACGAGGCCCGACAGGGTCGCGGTGTAGCCGTAATATTCCTGCGTGATCTGCGGGATGAACTGCGTGGTCGAGATCAGGATCGCGCCGGTGAACATCATCACCACGAAGCAGGATCCGAACTGACGGTTGCCGATGAGCCGGAGGTCGACGGCCGGATTCTTGGCCTTCAGCAGCCACGGGATCATGGCGACGAACGAGACCACCATCAGCACGCCGGAAACGTTCATCAACGTCGAGGTTCCGAACCAGTCCTTCCGCTGACCCTCGTCGAGGATCACCTCGAGCGAGCCCAGGAACACGGCGACCAGCAGGAAGCCAACGATGTCGAAGCGGATGCCCTTGCGCACCAGGGCGCGCCGCTCCTTCTTGGCCGCGTCGCTATCCTCGATCAGCCAGTACATCAGTCCGAGGGCGAGCACGCCGACGGGTCCGTTGATCAGGAAGCACCAGTGCCAGGAGGCGTTGTCGGACAGCCAGCCGCCGAGCGTCGGGCCGATCACCGGCGCGACCACGATGGCGACGCCGTAGAGCGCGAAGGCCTGCCCCCGCTTCTCGGGCGGGAAGGAATCCGCCAGGATCGACTGTGCGAGCGGTGCCATGCCGCCACCGCCGAGCCCCTGCAGCACGCGGAAGAACAGGAGCGATTCCAGGCTCCAGGCGAAGCCGCACAGGATCGACGAGATCGTGAACAGCCCCACCGACCACATGAAGAAGGCCTTGCGGCCGTAGCGTTTGGCCAGAAAGCTTGAGGCCGTCAGCGTGATCGCGTTGGCCACGAGGTAGCTCGTCACCACCCAGGCCGCCTCGTCGGGACCGACCGCAAGGCCGCCCGAAATGTAACGGAGCGCGACATTGGCGATGGTGGTGTCGAGCACCTCCATGAAGGTCGCCAGCGCCACGACGCCCGCGATCAGCCAGGGATTGTGGCCGCCCGGCGCCTTGCCGGAGGACGACTTGCCCCCGGTGGACTTGCCCGAGGCGGACTTGCCAGCCACGGGGCTCACCGCACCGTGACGGTCGGGACGACCGACATGCCCGGGCCGATCGCCACGTCCTTCGGCCAGTCCTTGACCACGATCTTGACCGGGATGCGCTGGGTCACCTTCACGTAATTGCCGGTGGCGTTCTGGGCCGGCAGAAGGCTGAAGGCGGTGCCGGATCCCGGCTGGACCGAGGCCACGGTGCCGTGGATCTTGCGGGCCGGATACGCATCGATCGCGAGATTAACCGGCTGCCCCGGGCGCATGTCGTTGATCTGGGTCTCCTTGAAATTCGCGGTGACCCAGATGTCGTCGGGCACGAAGGTCGCGAGGGTCTGGCCCGCCTGGGCGAGCTGCCCGATGCCACCGGTGAGCCGCACGACGCGACCGGACTGGACGGAGCGGATCGTCGTGTAGCCGAGGTTCAGCTCGGCCTGCTCGACCTGTGCCGTGTCGCGGGCAAGCTGCGCCTGCGTCGAGGCCTTCTGGGCCTCAAGCGAGCCGATCTGCTTCTGCGCCGCGACCACGCTGGCATTGGCACTCTGGACCGAGGCCTGACGCTGCTGGAGCGTCGAGGTCGCCGATTGCGATTGCTGGATCGATCCCGAGCCGCGTTCGGCGAGGTCCTTGTAGCGGGCCGCATCCTCCTGGGCGAATTTGAGGGCCGCCTCGGCGGTGGCGACCTGCGCCTTCGACACGTCGATATTGGCGTTCTGGGCCTGGATCTGGGCATCGATGTTCTTGATCGCGGCCTGATCAGCCTCGACCTGCGCCTTCGCCTGATCGAGGGCGATCTGGTAGTCGCGCTGATAGATCTGGAACAGGATCTGGCCGGCCTCGACGTGCTGGTTATCCGTGACCGGCACGTCGACGAGGTAGCCGCCGACCTTGGGCTGGATAGAGATGCTGCGGGCATCGACGAAGGCGTCGTCGGTGTTCTCGTACGGGTGCATGTACAGCAGCCAGTAGAAGAAGATCCCGACGCCGAGGGCGATGACCGCGAGACCGCCGAGCAGGACAGCGAACGGGTGGCGCCGCACGATATTGGGACGGCGCTGGCCGTCCCCGGCCCCGTCTTCCCCGTCGTCGTCCTGCGCCGCGCCGCCGTCGCCTTTGCCGTCGGTCTGGGCAGACGGGTCCTCGTCCTCCGACCCAGGCTTGCGCGCCGTTTTGGACCCGCCGAGATCCAGGACATCGCGGTCCGGGGCATCGCGGTCGCCGGTTCCAGTCCGGCTGTCGGCTGGCCGCGCGCGTGCCTCGGCCTCGGAGGCCTGCCGCTGATCGTCAAGCATGGGAAGTCGTCGCCCGATGGGCCGATCGCCTCGCGGCGACCGGGCACTGCACATCGCCCGCCTCGACCTTCACAAGCCCGGGACCGGCCCAAGGTTCCGTGACGGTTCGCCAAGGCCCAGGAACGCTTGCCGCAGTGCGGCGTTCTGCGCCGGGAACCTGTGCTTTTTACGGCATCGGAGTTTCGGAGTTTTGCCATGACCAGCAGTTCTGCTCCGCAGCGCGGACCGACAGGAAACTCCCCCAGCGGCATTCCGCTGGTCGGCGTAGCGCGCCTCGACGCGATGAGCGCGGCGCTCGCCCGCAACTGGTGGCTGGTGGCCCTGCGCGGCGTAGTCGCGATGCTGTTCGGCGCCCTCGCTTTCGTCGCACCGGGCGCGTTCGTGCTGTCCCTTGTCCTGTTCTTCGCAGCCTACACGTTGACCGACGGCATCTTCGCCATCCTGGGCGCGATCCGGGCCGCGCAGCATCACGAGCGCTGGGGCTTCCTGCTCCTAGAGGGGATCGTCGACATCGTCGTGGCCGTCGCCGCCGTGCTGGTCCCGGCGGCGGCCGTCTGGGCCTTCGTTCTCCTGCTCGCGGGTTGGGCGCTCGTGACCGGTGGCCTGATGATCGCGGCGGCGTTCCGCCTGCATCTCCATTACGGGCGCTGGTGGCTGATCCTCGGGGGCGTCGTCTCGATCCTGTTCGGGATCGCGCTGTTGATCGAGCCGGGCATGTCGGCTTTGGTGCTGACGTGGTGGATCGGCAGCTACAGCTTCGCCTTCGGCGTGCTGCTCCTGATCCTCGCGTTCAAGCTGCGCAGCCGACACGGCGCTGCGGGTCAGCCCCTGTCGCCGTCCGGGCGTTAACCTGATCGGATGATGGTGTGCGTCGCGGCGACGGAAGGACAAGGCCCCCGATGAGGCTTAGTATAGATCCTCGTCCGGCATGATCGGCCCTGGAATCCGCACGCGATGACACCTGACGCGCCGGAGAGCGCCCCGGTCGACAGGCCGTCAATGCAGAACGCCGGGCACGACCAGGGATCCGGCCCACCGGATCCCCGCTCGGCGGCCCGGGAGGCGCGCCGTGCTGCCGGCGATTTGACCCGCAGCCTGTGGTCCCTGATCGTGGCAGGCGGGCTGGGTGTCGCTGGGGCAGGTCGCTCCGCAGCGGCGCGGTCGCGCAACTTGTTGGAACGACGGAAGCGAACCGAACCCGAGCGTGTATCGCGAGCGCCGATTGCGGCCGCCCCGAATCCCGGCGCCACACCCACGCTCGCCGCGCGCTTCCGCCAGCGGCCGATCCTGCTCGCTGCCGGGGCCGCAATCCTGCTGCCGTTCCTGGCGCTCGTCCTCTACTTGCTCGCCGCCTTCCTCACCCTTCCGCCGCTGGGCGGAGCCGTGGTCGAAAGCGGCCAGCGGGCGATCACGGTCGAGGCCGATGACGGGCGGGTCTTCGCCACCCGGGGCAGCTTCCGCGGGCAGAAGCTCACCGCCGCCGACCTGCCGCCACACCTCGCCCAGGCGATCATAGCGATCGAGGATCGGCGCTTCTACAACCACTGGGGCATCGACCTGCGCGGGCTTGCCCGGGCCGCGTACCGCAATGCCCTGGGCGGCGGCGTGCGCGAGGGCGGATCGACGATCACGCAGCAATATGCGCGCCTGACGTCGCTGAACCAGGAGAAGTCGCTCTGGCGCAAAGTCCAGGAGGCGATCCTGGCGCTGCGGGTCGAATCGACCATGAGCAAGGACGAGATCCTGCTCGGCTACCTCGACACGGCCTATTTCGGCGCCGGCGCCTATGGAGCGGATGCGGCGGCGCGGCGCTATTTCGGCAAGCCCGCCAAGGCCCTGAACCTGCCCGAATCTGCCATGCTGGCCGGGCTGGTGCGCGCGCCCTCGCAGCTCGCGCCGACGCGGAACCTCGGCGGTGCCAAGGAGCGGGCCGACGTGGTGCTCCAGGCCATGGTTGAGACCGGCGCGATCACGCAAGCCGAGGCCGACGCGGCCCGGCGGCAAAGCGTGAAACTGAAGACGCCCCCGGAGGCCCCACCGGGCACCAACTACTTCCTCGATATGATCGCGGGGGACGTGAAGCGGCTGGCCGCAAAGGACGGCGATCTCACCGTCCGCTCGACCCTCAACCTCGATCTCCAGAACCTCGCCGAAGGCGTCGTGGCCCGGCGTCTCGACAAGGACGGGCGCCGCCGCAAAGTTGGGCAGGCCGCCATGGTGGTGCTGTCGAAGGACGGCGCGATCCTCGCCATGGTGGGCGGGCGCGACTACGAGGACAGCCAGTTCAACCGCGCCGTCCAGGCCAAGCGCCAGCCGGGCTCCCTGTTCAAGCTGCTGGTCTATCTGACCGCCTACGAGCAGGGCTACACGCCGGATTCCATTATGGTCGACCGGCCGGTGAAGATCGGCGATTGGGAGCCCGAGAACGACGACGGCCGCTACCGCGGGTCGGTGCCGCTGCGGACCGCCTTCGCGCTGTCGATCAACACCGTGGCGGCTCAGCTCGGCCAAGAGGTCGGCATCCCGGCGGTCATTGCCACGGCGCGCAAGCTCGGCATTCAGTCCGACCTGCCCAACGTGCCCAGCCTCGTGCTCGGCTCCGGCACCGTGAGCCTGCTGGAGATGACCCGGGCTTACGGCTCGGTCCTGTCGGGCCGCACCCCGCTCCAGGCGTACGGCATCCAGGCGATCCGCGGTTCGGCGCCACAGCCGCTCTACGTTCAGGCCGACCCTGCCCCAACGGCCGGCCTCGCCCAAGAGCCGCGCACCATGATGCTCGACTCGCTCCAGGCGGTGGTCGAATCCGGGACCGGAAAGGCAGCGCGCGTTCCGGGCCAGATCATCGGCGGCAAGACCGGCACGAGCCAGGACTTTCGCGATGCGTGGTTCGTCGGCATGACGCCGGACCTCGTCGTCGGAATCTGGATCGGGAACGACGACGACAGCCCGATGAACCGGATGTTCGGCGGCGAGATGCCCGCCGGCATCTTCCACGACTTCGTCCAGCGGGCGGCCGAGAAGCTGGCGAAGGGCAAGCCGCGCCCCTCGGCCGAGCGGGCGGAGCCGGCCCGGGCTACGCCGGCTCCGGCTGCGGTCGCCGCTCCGGCAGCAACCGGAGAGGTGCGCGGCGTCCCGGACGTGATCGACACCGGGACCCTCTCGTTGCGGGGGCGCGTCGTGCATCTGCTGGGCGTGGAAGGCGAGCGCGGCCATCTGGCCCGTCAGCTCGCGAACTATCTACGGCGGCGGGAGGTGGTCTGCTCCGGTCCCTCCGACGGCGCCTCCGCGCGCTGCCAGATCGACGGCGAGGATCTGGCCGGGCTTATCCTGGCCGCCGGCGGCGCCCGTGCCACGGAGGACGCGCCGCAGGATCTGCTCGGGGCCGAGGAGCAGGCGCGCGCCGAGCGCGTCGGCCTCTGGGGCCGCTGAGGGCTCAGCGTTTCCCCAATATGGTGAGGGTCACCGTGTCCGGTTCGCCCCCGAAATAGGTTGCCAGCGCCTCGGCGAAGCAGGGCTCGCCGGGAGCGGCGATTCCGAACAGCGTCATGCTGGAGCGGAACTTCATGTCGTCGGGAGAGCCGAAGATTGCGTGCGCCGAGCGTCCGGATACCTGGTTCACCGCCGCCGTACAGGCCCGCAGGCGCGCGCCGAGCGTCGGGTGCCCAAGATAGGCCACCGCCTCGTCCAGAGAGCCGATCGCGTAACGCTGAGCCATCGGACTGGAGCCGAGGCCCGCGATCTGCGGGAAGATGAACCACATCCAGTGGCTCCGCTTCTGCCCAGCCTCCAGCTCCGCCAGGGCGCGCGGGTAGATTTCCGCCTGCGCCGCGACGAAGCGGCCGAGATCGTAAGGGTCATCCATACCCATCCGCTCCTGATCGTATGGTGCCGTCATAACTGCGTCGCGCCACATCCCCGGTCGGTGACGCCTCGGTCGCCCTGGAGTAAGCGCCGCCCATGCCCGGTACGCTCGTCGCCTTCATGGTCGCGAACCCCGCGACCAGTCACGCCCTGACGGCCACCCTCGAAACCGCCGGCGTGACGGCCGCCCTGACCCTGCTGCGCACGCCGCGGCCGGAGGGCACCGCCGCGCTCCTCGTCTCGACCTACTATTACGGCCGGGAGGCCGGGCAGCGCGAGCACGACATCAAGCATGCGGGCTGGGATGCCATCCAGGCACATCTGGGCGCCGAGTTCCTGTACGGGTGGTCCCTGCCGAACCTTCAGCAATGGCTGGCGCCGACCTGCGCGGCCTGGGTGGTCGCCGGCGTGATCGTATGGCTCCGGTCATACCCGGAACGGGGCGGCGCGGTCCGGTAACCGCACCCGCATCGGCACTCAGGGCTGCGTGAAGGGACCGTCCGAGGGGCCAATCTCGCTGCAGTCGCCGAGCAACCGCCGCCCTGAGGCGATGATCTGGACCGTGTCGCGGCTGCTGCATTGACGCCGGGCCACAGCCTCCAGATCCCGCAGATAGTCGATCACCGGGCTGCGCTGTTTCTTGCCTCGCCCGATCACCGGTTCAACCTTAGCGGTGACCGTGTCGCCGAGTGTGTCCCAGAACTCGGGCGGGCAATTTGCGGAGTCCACAATCGAAGGCTCGTGCATCGCGCGTTCCCTCCTGCCGCACAGGCAGGATTTCTCGAGGACTTCACGGCGTTCTGCCTTTACCCATGTTGAATGCGCCGACACGATCCGGCGATCGGCCAGGCGATCCCAGAAGCGAGAAAAGCCCCCGCGGACGGATCCGCGGGGGCTTCGATCTCTGGCGACCGTACGGGTCGCCCGGTCAGCTTACTTGATGAGGGCGATCAGCGCCTTGCCGGCCTTGGAGTTCAGCTCCTTGGCGTCCAGGGTGCCGTCGCCATCCGGGTCAGCCATCTTGAAGCGCTCGGCGACCGCGGCGAGGTATTCCTTCTTGTCGAGGGTGCCGTCGCTGTCCGGGTCGGCCCGCTTCACGCCGGCCGCGCTCAGACGGCCCTTCAACTCACGCGCGTCGAGGGTGCCGTCGGCATCCTTCTCGAGCCGGTCGAAGGTGGCCGACGCCACGGCCTCGACTTCCTTCATGTCCACCGTACCGTCATTGTCGGTGTCGATCATCTTGACGGCGCTCGCACCGCTGACAGGCTTGGCCAGCGCAGCTGGAACCGACAGGCTGGACACAGCGAAGGCAACCGCAGCGAAGCCACTGATAACACGTAGGGTCATTGCCAAATTCTCCCGAAACCTAATGCGCGATCTTCCTAATCGCCGATTCGCTTTGCTGCAAGTGCGAAATCACCGCGCTGCAGCGACTCGGGAAGTCTCGATAGCCTCGTCGTTGCGCCGATCCATGTGAAAAGGGGCCGGCATTCGCCGACCCCTCCAGTGTTCAATCGTCTTTGGCTTCGTCGTGGTGAGCGCAGATCAATAACCGTAACCGCGACGAACGACCGGCCGGTCATCGTCGTAACGCTGACGACGGTACATGCGGTCCTCGTCGGCGCGGTCGCGGCGATACTCGTCGCGCCGGAAATCGCGTTCCCGCTGTCCACGGGAGCGCAGATCCAGGCTTGGGCCATCCGGCCCGATATCGATGCGCTGCGCCGCTGCGGGAACGACGCTCGCGAGGGAGGCAGCCAGGATGGCGCCAGCAAGCAGGGTCTTCATGGGACACTCCTTCGTGCGTTGAGAGATCAACACATCCTCGCGAAGATCGTTCCCTGGAAAATCCAATCCTGCCGGCCACACCCAGGCTATCGACCCTGGTCAGGCCAGCGTCGCAAGATCCTGGAACCAGTGCTGCGCCTGCACATAACTCTTCACCCGCGGCGACAGGGCATGCGGATTGGTGTCGTGCACCACCCAAACCTGCACGGCATCATCGACGACAATCTCGTGGATGCGCGCCAGCAGCCGGTTCTGCTCATCGGTATCGAGGCTCGCCTTGACCTTGTCGCAGAGGGCATCGACTTCGGGATTGCGGTAGTGACTCCAGTTCACGCCATTGGGGGCGATCTGCTTCGACTCGTAGAAGCGCAGGATCGCGTAGAACGGATCCGAGGTGACGTAGGCGATGTTGCCTGCCGAAACCCCCTTCAGGCTCGGATCCGCCGCCCCCTGGCGCCAAGCCGTGTAGGCCACCTCGAGCTCCACCGTTCTGAACTCGACCTGGATGCCAACCTCCGCCCAGCTCTGCTGCACGTACTCGTTGATCGGCAGTGACAGCATCTGCCCGGTGCCGCCAGTCGGGATCAGGATCGTGGCTTTGACCGGATTCTTCACCGAGTAACCCGCCTCCTCGACGAGCTTGCGCGCCGCATCGACGTCGGTCTTGATCTGGAAGCTCGGCTTGCCGAACCATGGGCTCGACTGCTGGACCTGTCCCACGGCCGGCTGCGCCAGACCGCCCATCAGCTCGACGACGCCGGCGCGGTCGATGGCGAGGTTGGCGGCCTTACGCAGGCGTAGGTCCCGCCAGGGCGAGCCCTCCAGCATCGACAGGTGGTAGTTCCAGACATGCGGCGTGTCGTTGCCGATAATCCGCATGCCGGCAGCCTTCAGGCGCGGTACCGCGTCGGGGGCCGGCAACTCAATCAGGTCGACGTTGCCCGACAGGAGCGCGTTCACCCGGGCGAGATCCTCGGGTAAGCAGGTGAGCGTGAGCTTCGCGATCTTCGGGACGCGCTTGGAGTTCCAGTAGCTCACGTTCGGCAGGAGTTCGAGGCGCACCCGCGGGACCAACTGGCCCAGTCGGAAAGGCCCGGTGCCTGACGGCTCGAAGGCGAACTTCGCCCAGTCCCGGCCAACCTTCTCGTACTGCGCGGGCGATGAGATCAGGAACCAGAGCATCTGGTAGGGGAACAGGCTGTCGGGCGTCTTGGTGGTCACCTGGACGGTCTTGGCGTCGAGCTTACGGTAGCTCGCGACGCCAGGCAGGCGCGGGCGGACCTGCGCGGCCTGCCGCTGGTCGAACTGCGGCGCCTCCTTGTTGAGCACCTTGTCGAAGTTCCAGATCACCGCGTCGGCATCGAAGGCCGAGCCGTCGTGGAACGTCACGCCGTCGCGCAAGTGGAAGGTCCAGACCTTCGGGTCGGCCTTGTCGACCTCCCAGGACGTGGCAAGCCCGGGCACCATCTTGCCGGGACGGTCGGCGACGTCGAGCTCCCAGGCGACCAGTGGATCGTACAGGGTCAGGCCGGTGAACTGGTAGCCGCCGGCGCCCCGGTCCGGCTGGCCGGTGGTGAGCGGCAGGTCGGTCATCGAGATGCCGTAGGTCAGGCTGCCCGGCGTCCCGCCCTGCGCGCCGGCTCGGCCCGGGGCTCCCAAGGCGGCCAGTGCCGCGCCTCCCACCATCAGCGAGCGGCGTGTCGGCTTGATCAGGTCCATCGTGTCTCTCGGCTGGAAGCGGATGCGCCGCATGGAGCGGCGCCCGCTCTCCAGGCGCGCAACGGCGTTCTCCCCACCGTGACCCCATGCTGCATACAGTATCATGCACGCATCATGCCCAATTGGGCGGCATCTGGCGGCGCTGCTCTCAGGCCTGCCAGACCTGCCCGGGTCTAAGCGCCAGGAACCGCTCCGGCGCGAGACCGGCGGCCCCGAGCGCCGCGTTCAACGCCTCCACGGGCCGCTCGACGCCCTCATCGGTGAGCTGGAACGTGCCCCAATGGTGGCCGAGCGCCTGCTCGGCGCCGAGGAGGCGGAAGGCCTGCACGGCCTCGGCGGGGTCGACGTGCTGCGCACGCATGAACCAGCGCGGCTCGTAGGCGCCGATCGGCAGGGTCGCCAGTCGGGGCGGCCCGAAGCGGGTGCGGATGTCCCGGAACAGGGCCCCGTCGCCGAAGCCCGTGTCGCCGACGTGATAATGCACGCCCCGGGGCGAGGTGATCACGAAGGCGCACCACAGCGCCATCCGCCGATCCCGGACGCCCCGGGCCGACCAGTGGTTGGCCGGTGTCAGATGGACCTGCAGCCCGTCGCCGAGATCGACCGACTGGCCCCAGTCGCGGGTCTCAACGTGCATCGTGTCGTCGAAGCCGCGCAGGATCGCGTCGTTGCCGAGCGGCGCGACGATCAGCGGCTGATGCGCCTGCCAGATCCGCGCGACGCCCGGCCCGTCGAGATGGTCGTAGTGGTTGTGGGTGATCAACACCGCATCGATCGGCGGCAGGTCGGCGAAGGCGATGCCCGGCGGATTGACCCGCTTCGGCCCGGCGAAGCGGACCGGACTCGCGCGCTTGGCGAAGACCGGATCGATCAGGATGTTCCGGCCGGCGACCTGCACGAGGTAGCTCGCATGGCCGATCAGCACGACCCTCAGGCCGCCGACGCGTTCGGGCGGCCGATCCGCCGGAAAGGGGCTTGGGAAGCTCGCCGGCCAGGGCTCCCGCGCCCGCTTGGCCTGCCAGCGAAGCACGTCGGGCAGCGATTTGTCGGTCGCCTGGTCCGGCAGGAAGAAGCGCAGCCCGTCGAAATGGTCCGAGACCGGGCCGCGATAATAGGGGTTCCGACCGCGCCGGTGGGCGGCATAACCGACGCCGCCGAGCGTCATCACCGTGGCCGCACTCGCGACCGTAAGCAGGCTTCGCCGTTTCATACCCCCGGAGATGGCGGGTGGCGCGCGCCGGTCAAGTTCTCTGCCTTGCGACGGCGAGCCTCAGTCCACCGCCTCGGCGGCCAGGGACAGGCGCGCCCGGAAGACGACCTTGCCGACGCCGTCACGCACGCAGGCGACGTAATCCTGGCGCTCGATATCCGGCAGCATGTCGCGAGCGATCGCCGACATGATCCGGGTGACCTTGGCGCGGGCGGCCGGCAAGTCCGGCAGCTCGAAGCCGACGTCATCGCGGACCGGCTGCGAGCCGTCGTGAAGATCGATGAAGAAGCGAGGCATCGGTGCGAAGAGTCTCGATAAGAGGTTCTGCGCGGATATTATTGCTCTGTGTATGGTTAATAGGATCTTAAATTCGGGCCTCGATCAATCTGATCGCGCGTCCAATCTACGGTTCACCTAAGCCTCACGGTGGGCGGACGGATCCATATATCCGGCTCGGACACGACGCGGGTTCAGTCGATCGCGGTCCGCGCGCCAACCCGCCCCGCACAGCGGGCTAAGGGCTACATAGCTTGTCTGTCTCGGCAGAGCGCGCACGTCAGCCTGGAAACGCACAGGAATGGACAATGAGCGGAGCCGCGCCGGCGACGCGCTCAGGAGCGCCAGCGCAGCTCCTTGCGCTCCAGCGGGTTCGTGAACGCGCGTTCGTCGCGGGCCGCTTCGAGCGCCTCGCGCTTCAGGCGGAAATACCATTGCGACGGCAGATCGCCCTGGCCGAACAGCACCATGGTCGGCTTGCGATCGAGACCGTCCTGCGCGTGCTGGAGCACCTGCTGATCCTGGGTCAGGAACTGCCGCATCAGCGGGCGGGCGACCGGCTTCAGCAGGTTCAGCGCCGGCATGCTCCAGTAGAGGGCGTTGGTGAGCAGCGTCCGGTCAGGCGTGAGCGGCGTCGCGAAGGTGTAGTTCGCCACGCGCTTCTCGCCCGCACGGATCCGCTCCAGGCGCACGCCCGGCAGGCGGAACTCGATCTCGACCTCCGGCACACCCCCGAGCAGCCGGTAGACCGGGGAACTCGTCGTGGTGGCGTGACTGGTCATGACGAAGCCGTGGGGGACCGGCTGGAAGGTCTTCACCTTCTCGCGGAGCTGCTTCGACGGTCGGAACCACCACGAATCGTGGACGAAGGCGACATGGCCGGGATCGACGAGGCTCAACGTCGTGAGATCGAAGGAAGCCTCGACCACGAGTTCGACCACCAGGGATCCGGCCGGCGTGAAATCGAGCTCGGGTAAAGCGGCGATGTCGCCACCGGCCGGGCCGATATGGGGGTTGACCCACAGGAAGCCGGCACTCTCGCGGATCGGGAAACGCTGGACCTGGATGCGCGAGAAATCGGCGACGTCATGCTCCGATAGGGTCGGGACGTCGCGGCAACGCCCATCCGTGCCGAAGCGCCAGCCGTGGAACGGGCACATAAGCGAGTCGCCGTCGAACCGGCCCTTGGACAAGGCCATGCCACGGTGGGGGCAACGATCCCTCAGCGCGAAGGGGATACCGTCCGGGGCGCGGCCGAGCACGATCTGCTCGCCGTTCAGCTCAACCGCGCGCAGACCCGCCTTGCTGCCGGCCTTGCCGAGGTTACGGGACTGGCCGACGCAGTACCACGCGTTCCCGAGCGGCTGGCGCATCGCGTCGGGATCGAGGGCAGCCTCGTCGGCGGGACGCGGCGGGTTGGTGAAGGGCGCGTTCAAGGCGGCTCGGGCTGCGGGCGGGATGCCCCGTCATACGCCCGCCGGCCGATGCGGGAAAGCACGGGCCCGTGAAAAGCAGATTTCGGGAGGACAAACGGGCGCAGGCGCGGGGCTTCACAAGCCGGCTCGCACCACCTACCTTGCCTTCATCCTCAACGAACGAAAGGAGGTGATCCAGTGTCTCATTGTCATCAGCCGTGTGTCTCGGCTCATCGGACCTGGACCGTCGCCTCCAGCGTGTCGTTCTAAGACGCGCTAGAGACCCGATTTCGGGACAGTTCCGCCGGACGACATGGTTCGGCAATGGAAGGGCCACCCTCACGGGTGGCCCTTCGGCTTTTTAAGGCTCAGCGCTTCTGCATCTGGAACAGCGGCTGGGCCAAAGCTTCGGTCCGGGCGCGCCACACGTCGCGCTCCTCCCGCAGGGCGTCACGCTCGGCCACCAGGGCGGAACGCTCGCCCGCAGCCCGCTCGCGCTCGGTCTGCATTGCTGCGCGCTCGGTCTTGAAGCGCTCACGCTCCGCGCGGATCTCCGCCTGTTCCGCCCGCAGATCGTCGAGGGAGCCGATCTCATCCTGGATATGCGCACGCAGGGTGCGGATCTCCTCCGCGAGCAGCGCCTGCAGTTGGTCCTGATGCTCGGCCTCCAGGCGGAGCTTGGCCTTCAGCATCAGGTTCTCGGCCATCAGCTCGGAGATGTCGGCATCCTCGGTCTCGGCTGCCTGCGACGGCCCGGCGGGCGCCACAACCCGCGGCGACCACGCGGTCTCGGCGACACCGGGTCCGGCCTTCGGATCCGGGCGCACTGCGTCGGCCGGGCTGTGAGTCTTCATCGCCGAGAGCCAGTCCCGAAGCGGCCCGGGCGCGGGGCGGCCGCTGGACTCGGGCGGCAGGGAGCGGGCGGGTTCCGACATGGGGCGGCGTCCTGAACGAATTCGCCTCGTAGACAATCGGAACATGCTTAACGATCGGTAAAAGAGGGCGGTCGGCACGACAGAGGTCGCAACCCGGAAATTGACTTTACCGGCCAGCGCGGCTACGCCGCGCGCTCCCGATCCGTAGCAGATCGACCGATGCCAAGCCGACCGGTCCCGTGAGACCGGAGGTCAACGCCCGACAGCGCGTGTGCGCCCTCGGGCGCGATGAGTGTTGGCTGATTGGCGATGGCGGGATCCGCCGGCCGAGGCAGTCCCATGACGCGAGATCAAGAAGCGTTGAACATCAAGGACGCGATCAACGAGACCTGCCCATGGTCGGGCAAGCCGATCTCGGCCGACTCGCTGACGCTCTACAACGGTGCCGTGGTGGGGTTCTGCAACCCGGATTGCCGAGACAAGTTCGCCAAGGCTGTCCGCAGCTTCGAGGCCGATCTCCAGGCGCGCCGGGTCGAGCGCGCCGGGCTCGAACAGTAAGCGCAGGTTCAGAGCATGTTCGAAGGCCTGTCCGATCGCCTCTCCGGCATCCTCTCGGGACTGACGCGCCGCGGTGCGCTCACCGAGGCCGACGTCACCGCCGCCATGCGCGAGGTGCGCCGGGCTCTGCTGGAGGCCGACGTCGCCCTCGAAGTGGTGCGCGGCTTCACCGATAAGGTGAAGGAGAAGGCGGTCGGCGCCGTCGTGCTCAAGTCGGTGACGCCCGGCCAGATGGTCGTGAAGATCGTCAACGACGAGCTCGTGGCGATGCTCGGCACCGATGCCGAGACCGTAGATCTCAACGCCCCCGCCCCGGTGCCGATCCTGATGGTCGGCCTGCAGGGCTCGGGCAAGACCACCACCACCGCCAAAATCGCCCGCCGCCTCTCCGAGCGCGACAAGCGCAAGGTGCTGCTTGCCTCCCTCGACACCCGCCGCCCAGCCGCCATGGAGCAGCTCGCGGTGCTGGCCAAGCAGGTCGGCGTCGAGAGCTTGCCGATCGTGGCCGGCCAGTCGGCGGTGCAGATCGCCAAGCGCGCCATGGAAGCGGCCCGACTCGGCGGCTTCGACGTGGTCATGCTCGACACCGCCGGCCGCACCACGGTGGACGAGGCCCTGATGGCCGAGGCCGCCGAGGTGAAGGCCGCGACGCGGCCCCACGAGGTGCTGCTGGTCGCCGACGCGCTCACCGGCCAGGACGCAGTCAACACCGCCCGGGCCTTCGACGAGCGGCTCGGCGTCACCGGCATCGTGCTGACCCGTATGGACGGCGATTCCCGCGGTGGCGCGGCGCTCTCGATGCGCGCCGTCACCGGGAAGCCGATCAAGCTCGTCGGCGTCGGCGAGAAGGTCGATGCGCTGGAGGAGTTCCACCCGTCCCGCGTCGCCAACCGCATCCTCGGCATGGGCGACATCGTCTCGCTGGTCGAGAAGGCCGCCGAGACCATCGACCACGAGCAGGCGCTCCGCACCGCGGAGAAGATGCGCAAGGGCAAGTTCGATCTCGAAGACCTGTCCATGCAGCTCGCCCAAATGGAGAAGATGGGCGGCATCGGCGGCCTGATGGGCATGCTGCCCGGCATGGGCGCGATCAAGAAGCAGGTCGAGGGCGCCAACCTCGACGAGAACATGTTCAAGCGCCAGCGGGCGATCATCTCGTCGATGACCCCACAGGAGCGCAAGAACCCCGATCTACTCAAGAACAGCCGCAAGAAGCGCATCGCGGCGGGTTCAGGCGTGGACGTCTCGGAGATCAACAAGCTCCTGAAGATGCACCGGACCATGGCCGACATGATGAAGGCGATGGGCTCCGGGAAACGCGGGATCGGGCAGGCGCTCGGCTCGATGTTTGGCCTCGGCGGTGGCGGGATGGGCGGGGGCGGCATGGGCGGCATGCCCGGCCTGCCCCCCGGCATGCCGGAGCCGACGCCGGAGCAGATAGCCCAGATCGAGAAGCAGTTCGGCGGCAAGCTGCCGCCGATGCCGCCGGGCCTCGGCGGGGGCGGCATGCCCAAGATACCGGGGCTTCCGGGCCTGGGCGGTCCGAAGCTGCCGGGTCTCGGTGGGTTCATGCCGGGGAAGAAGAAATGAGCGTGCTCGCGGCGCAGGCCGTCGATCCCGAACTCGCGCGCCTGCGCGACAGCATCGACAACTTCGATGCCGCGCTGATTCATCTGCTCGCCGAGCGCTTCCGCTGCACGCAGCGGGTCGGCGAGCTCAAGGCCCGAAAGGGGATCCCCCCTTCCGATCCGGACCGGGAGGCCCGTCAGGTCGCCCGGCTCCGCAAACTCGCGGTCGATGCCAATCTCGACCCCGATTTCGCCGAGAAATTTCTGGCCTTCGTGGTCAAGGAAGTCATCCGGCACCATCAGTCGATCGCAGCGACGCACGAGTCGGCGACCGACACCGAGAGAAAGTCGTAAGAAAATGGCCCTTAAGATTCGTCTCACCCGCGGCGGCGCGAAGAAGCGCCCCTACTACCGCATCGTTGTCGCCGACGCCCGCGCCCCCCGCGACGGCCGCTTCATCGACAAGGTCGGCGCCTACGACCCGATGAAGGCCAAGGACGATCCGGCCCGCATCGTGCTCGACAACGAGAAGATCCAGAGCTGGCTCGCCAAGGGCGCGCAGCCGACCGACCGGGTCCTGCGCTTCCTTGATCAGGCCGGCCTCGCCAAGCGCCCGACGCGCAACAACCCGCAGAAGGCCGAGCCGGGCGAGAAGGCCAAGGAGCGTGCCGCCAAGCGCGCCGAGAAGGCCGCCGCCCCCGCCGAGGACGCTGCGGCGTAAGGCGCTTCACCATGGCGCGCCGCCCCGCAGGTCCCTCCCCCCGCGACGGCGGCCGCCGGAGCCGCGTGAACGCGGCGATCGGCGCGATCGCGCCCGACGCCGCGACTTCGCCCAAAGCGCCCGCCCCGAAGCCGGCCGCCCCGCCCACCGATTCGAACCTCGTCCTGTTGGGCGAGTTCGGGCGGGCACATGGGCTTACCGGCGAGGTTCGCCTCAAATCCTACACGGCAGAGCCGCGGGCGATCGCCAGCTACGGTGCCCTGCTGACCGCGGACGGGCGCAGCCTGACGCTCGCCGAGGTACGCGTCGCCCCCGGCACATCCCCCGACATGCTGATCGCCCGGGTGAAGGGTGTTTCCGGACGGACTGCGGCCGAGGCGCTGAACCGCGTCGCCCTGTTCATTCCGCGCGACCGCCTGAGCGCCCCCGAGGACGAGGACGAGGTCTATGCCGCCGATCTGATCGGCGCCACGGCTTTGGACGAAGCCGGCACGGTCATCGGGACGATCGTGGCCGTCCCCAATTACGGCGGTGGCGACCTTCTGGAACTGCGCCCGCCGAACGGCGGCGCGACGGCGCTCCTCCCCTTCACCAGGGCCTTCGTGCCCCTGCTCGACGTGGCGCAGCGCCGCGTCACCGTGGTGGCGCCGGACGATCTGTTCGCGCCGCCGGGCGAGAAACCGACCGACGATCCGGGCTGATCTCGAAGCCGGTTTCCGTCGGAAAACCGGCAGCCACTTTTGCGGACCCTGCTCAGGGCGCCCGCGCAACCACGGCGGCCCGGGCGATCACCAGCGGCTCTGCGCTCATCGCCAGCGGCCCGTCGAAGGGGCGCTCGTGCAGGGCGATCAGGCCGAGGGTGGTGACCATTGCCAGCGAGAAGGTCATCAGCACCGTCGCCTGAGCAGCCGGGTGTTCCGTGTGAACGAGCCCCAGGGCTACCAGGGTGAGCGCCGCCAGGATCAGCAGGGTGAGCCACTTGGTCCCGTCGCTCGCGGTCTGGCAGAGCGCCAGCCGTTCGCCGCGGTCACCCCGCAGCGCCATGGCGGCGCTGAGAAGGGCGGCATGAGTCGGTGCGCCCGCCTCCGTGGTGATCTTCGGATCTGACACCGTCTCCAGCAGCCGCCGCAACCCGGCACCGGCTTCCGGCGCGTAGCCGCCCTCGCTCATCCGCGTCCATTCCCGTTCGATCACCGCGTCGAGATAGGCCGCGAGGGCTGACCCGATGTTGCGCATGTCGGAGGCCGAGGCGAGGCTGAGATCGTAGAGCGCTAGGGCGTCGGCGCGCTCGGCCTGGAGGGCGCGCGAGGCCGCGCGCTGGCGCTCCCAGGCATCGTTGGCCACGAAGCCAGTCAACAGGGCCAGCAGGGTGGCGAGAGCGGTGAAATAGGTGGGCACCATGCCGGCACCGAGGCGGCGCATCATCGGACGCGTCCGGCGCAGGTGAGAGAGGCCGTACAGGATTGCGCTGAGGACGCCGAACAGCAGGGCCAAAACCGCGAAGATCGCCCAGAGCGGTTGATCGAGCCAGAGTCCGAGGAGCATGCGGCGGCCTGCATCGTGGGCGACGGGGCCGCGATGCTGACAACCTTGGGCTGAGAAAGCGTGAAGTCCTGCGCCGTACGCGTCCCGGGGCAGCTATTTCCCGGCAGCCGCTACCGCCGCGTCGCCCCGTCCCGGCAGGGCCGGATCGTTTCGGGTGACGGCCTTCGATCGGTCGCGGGTGCCGAAAACACCGCGAGGTAGGCGCCATCCTTCAACGGGTGAAACCCGGTCTCGCGATACCCTGCGGCAGTGAGTTCGCAGCGCAGGAGCGCCGGAGGGGTGCCGTGGCGGGACGGGATATCGTCGGCGTCGACGATGCCGACGCGACCGCCCGGGCGCATCGCCGCAGCGAGATTGTGGAGCAGGCCGAAGGGCTGGGTGATCTCGTGGTACATGTGCACGAGGATCGCCGCATCCACGGAGGCCGGGGGCAGGCGCGGATCGTGCGGCTCGCCCCGCACCACAGTGACGTTGGCGAGGTCCTTCACCCGTGTCTCCAAGGTCGTGAGGTAATCCGTCGTGACGTCCTCGGCGAGCACCCGGCCGCCCGGGCGAACCAGCGGGCTCAGCCGGACCACGTAGTAGCCACTGCCCGCGCCGATATCCGCCACCGTCTCACCCGGGGCGAAGCCCATAGCCCTGGCGACCTCGGTGAACTCGCCGGCCTTGTCGCGCGCGGATTCCGAGGACCAGCGCGGTGCGACGATCTCGGCCACCGGCCTGTCGGGCTTCGGAAAGGCGTCGGCCGGAGCGCCCGCAGGCCCGAGCGGTTCGGCCGCGCAGACCGGTCCGGCGAGCACGAGGGACAATAGGGCCGGGACGTGGGTAAGGATTCGGATCATGGCCGGTAACAGCCCGCGGGCCGGATCGGTGCCGGTGGCGTTGACCGTGCCGCACCTGGCGCGCGATCAAGCGCCATGACGCACACGGACACGCCCTGGCGGGCCACGATCCTCACCCTCTACCCGGAGATGTTCCCGGGCCCGCTGGGCGTCTCGCTCTCGGGCGATGCTCTGACCCGCGGCACCTGGAGCCTGGAGGCCCGCAACATCCGCGAGCACGGGCTCGGCCGGCACCGGGCGGTAGACGACACCCCAGCCGGTGGCGGCGCCGGCATGGTCCTGCGCTGCGATGTCCTGGCCGCCGCCATCGACACCGCGAGCCCGCCCGACGACCCGCGCCCACGCCTGCTGATGTCCCCCCGCGGCCGGCCCCTGACCCAGGCGCGGGTGCGCACCCTCGCGGATGGCCCCGGCGCGCTGATCGTCTGCGGCCGGTTCGAGGGGGTGGACGAGCGGGTGATCGCCGGGCGCGGCCTGGAGGAGGTCTCGATCGGCGATTACGTGCTCTCGGGGGGCGAGATCGCCGCCCTGGTGGTGCTCGACGCCTGCGTGCGGCTCCTGCCCGGCGTGATGGGCAAGGTGCAATCCGGCGTCGAGGAGAGTTTCGAGGGCGGACTCCTCGAATACCCGCACTACACACGGCCCCGGGACTGGGAGGGCCGCGCGATCCCCGACGTGCTCTCCGGCGGCAACCACGCCGCCATTGCCCGCTGGCGGCGGGACGAGGCCGAGCGCCTCACCGCCGAGCGGCGGCCCGACCTCGCCGGCGCACGTCAGGCCGCCTCAAGATCGATCACAGGACCGTCCCGGTCGTAATCCAACGGATCGCGCTGCAGGGGCTGCTGCATCGGCCGCCGCAGGCGATACGGGAGCGCGATGTGGGCCGTTAAGGCTCCAATAACCACAAGCAGAGCAGACCAGACCGCCAGTATCGCGGCGCTGTGCATAGACATCGATGTACCTCAAACGCTACGCGGCACAGCATTAAGCCTAACGGGCCAAGCTTAATCGACTGTTCCGCGCTCCGGGACTGCCTGTCCCGGCCGGGGTCACCCCGTGGGAATCGCAGCGCTGGCAAACGCTTGCCAGACGCCGGGTTTCGGCGCATGCGCGAGTTCGGGATTTCCTCCCCCGCGAGGAATGCCCCTCTGCCAGGATGGATTCGCGATGACCACCCGCCCCACGCAGCGCCCGCGCGTGCCGCATTTCTCCTCCGGCCCCTGCGCCAAGCGTCCGGGCTGGACCCCGGCCGCCCTGGCCGACGCAGCCTTGGGCCGGTCGCACCGCTCCCCCCTCGGCAAGGCCAAGCTCGCCCGGGCGATCGACCTGACGCGCTCGGTCCTGCAGGTGCCCGCCGACTATCGGATCGGCATCGTGCCGGCCTCGGACACCGGCGCCGTCGAGATGGCGATGTGGACGATGCTCGGGCCGAAGCCCGTCGAGGTCGCGGCCTGGGAAGCTTTCGGCAAGGAGTGGGTCACCGATGCGCTGAAGCAGCTCAAGATCGCGCCCCGCATCCACCAGACGCCCTACGGCGTGCTGCCCGACCTCGCGGCGATCGATACCCGGCACAGCGATCTGGTGTTCACCTGGAACGGCACCGCGGCCGGCGTGAAGGTGCCGGACGGCGACTGGATCGCCGCCGACCGCGAGGGACTGACGATCTGCGATGCCACCTCGGCGGCCTTCGCGCAGCCGCTGACCTGGGACAAGCTCGATGTCGTGACCTTCTCCTGGCAGAAGGTGATGGGCGGCGAGGCCGCGCACGGCATGCTGATCCTGTCGCCGCGCGCCGTGGCCCGCCTGGAGAGCCACACGCCGTCCTGGCCGTTGCCGAAGGTGTTCCGCCTGGCGAAGGACGGCAAGCTCATCGAGGGCATCTTCAAGGGCGACACGATCAACACGCCCTCCATGCTGGCGGTGGAGGATTACCTCGACACCCTGACCTGGGCCATGGGTATCGGCGGCCTGACGGCGCTCCACGCCCGGGCGGATGCCAACGCCAAGGCGATCTACGACTGGGTGGCGCGCACCCCCTGGATCGCGCCGCTGGCGGTCGCTCCGGCGACCTACTCGAACACGGGCGTCTGCCTCGTGATTGCCGATCCGGAGGTGCTCGCCCGGGGCGACGCGGCGGTCTCGACCTTCGCGGCGGGGCTCGTGGCGCGGCTCGAGCGGGAGGGCGTCGCCTTCGATATCGGCGCCTACCGCGACGCCCCGGCGGGCCTGCGGATCTGGTGCGGCGCCACGGTGGAGACGTCGGACCTGGAGGCGCTGACGCCCTGGCTCGACTGGGCTTACTCCGAGGAGAAGGCGGCGCTGACACAGGCGGCGTAAGACGCGGACCACGCGCTGACCGCTCTTACGTCGCTTGGTAAAATCAAAAAAACCCCGGCCCTTTCGAGCCGGGGTTTTCGCGTTTGACGGACGCGGCCCCGCAGGGCCGCGCCACATGTCCTTAGTAGTTGTAGGCGCGCTCGCCGTGATCGGCGATGTCGAGTCCCTCGCGCTCCTCTTCCTGGGTCACCCGCAGGCCGATCGTCAGATCAACGAGCTTGTAGAGGATCGCCGAGCCGATGCCCGACCACAGCAGGGTCAGGCCGACCGCTTCGGCCTGGATGATGAGCTGGCCCATCATGTCGTAGGCACCGACCGCCAACTCGCCCGGCTTGGAGGTGTAGTCGGGGATGCCGACGCCGCCGAGGTTCGGATCGACCAAGATGCCGGTCGCCAACGCGCCCAGGATGCCGCCGATGCAGTGCACGCCGAACACGTCGAGCGAGTCGTCGTAGCCGAGCGCGTTCTTCACCGTCGAGCACATCACGAAGCAGACCACGCCGGCGACGAGGCCAAGCACGATCGAGCCCATCGGGCCGGCAAAGCCGGAGGCCGGGGTGACGGCCACGAGGCCGGCGATCGCGCCCGAGAGCATGCCCAGCAGCGACGGCTTGCCCTTGAGCGCCCACTCGGCGAACAGCCACGCCACCGCGGCGCCGCAAGTCGCCACGAAGGTGTTCAGCATGGCCAGCGCCGCCGTGCCGTTGGACTCGAGGTTCGAGCCTGCGTTGAAGCCGAACCAGCCGACCCACAGCAGCGAGGCGCCGATCATCGTCATGGTCAGGGAGTGCGGGGCGAGCAGATCGCGGCCGTAGCCGATACGCTTGCCCATGATCAGGCATCCGACGAAGCCCGCGATCCCGGCGTTGATGTGCACCACAGTGCCGCCGGCGAAGTCGAGGGCGCCCTTCTGGAACAGGAAGCCGGCATCCTTATTGACCGCATCCAGCGCCGCCTGAGCGGTGGCCTTGGAGGCGTCGTCAGTGGCAGCAGCGAGCGCCTTGGCGGCGTTGCCGACCGCATCCGGGCCGCCCCAGTACCAAACCATGTGGGCCATCGGGAAGTAGATGAGCGTGACCCAGAGGATCGTGAACACCACCAGGGCGGAGAACTTCATCCGCTCCGCGAAGGCGCCGACGATCAGCGCTGGGGTGATCATCGCGAAGGTCATCTGGAAGCACAGATAGACGTATTCGGGGATCACGACGCCGTTGGAGAAGGTCGCCACAGTGGAGTTGGCGTCGATCCCCTTGAGGAAGGCCTTCGAGAATCCGCCAACGAAGTCGTTGATGCCGCCGCCGTTGGTGAAGGCGAGGCTGTAGCCATAGAACACCCAGAGCAGGCCGACGATCGACACGATCGCGAAAACCTGGGTCAGCACCGAGAGCATGTTCTTGGTGCGCACGAGGCCGCCATAGAACAGCGCGAGGCCCGGCACCGCCATCATCAGCACGAGGGCCGAGGAGATCAGCATCCAGGCGGTGTCGCCCTTGTTGGGGATCGGGGACGGCGGCGGCGAGGCGGCTTCCGGCGTCGGCGTCTGTGCAAGCGACGGCTCGATCAGGATGGCGGCGATGGCCGCCCCTCCCAAGCCGAGCATGAGGGCGTGACGAAGTTTCATGGGCACGTGGCTCCCGGTCTCAAATCCGTATCGTTTCAGAAAGTCTGGACTCTGCGGGCCCGGGCGCGCCGGGCCGCGGATCAGAGCGCGTCGGCGTCGGTCTCGCCGGTCCGGATGCGCACGGCCTTCTCGAGCGGCATCACGAAGATCTTGCCATCACCGATCTGGCCGGTGCGGGCCGCTCCCGCGATGGCGTCGATGACGCTCGACGTCAGGTCCGAGGCGACGGCGACCTCGATCTTCAGCTTGGGCAGGAAGCTCACCGCGTATTCCGCGCCGCGGTAGATCTCGGTGTGGCCCTTCTGCCGGCCATACCCCTTCACCTCCGTCACCGTCAGGCCGTGCACGCCGATTCCGGTGAGCGCGTCGCGCACCTCCTCCAGCTTGAACGGCTTGATGATGGCCATCACGATCTTCATGGGCGACGCCCCCTTGGAAATGCCTGGGAACCGTTGCCGTCACCCAATCCGCGGGCAACCCTGGCGGGGTCGCCCGCAGGCTCGGGATGGCCCGCGGTCGAACGCCGCTATTCAAGGACTGTGCCAGATAAGCTTAACCGGGAACCTTTTCCTTGAACCGTCATCTGCCCACGGATTGATCGACCACGACCATGCGACGTGCACTTGCTGTGACGTTCGTGCCCTCCAATTGGGCAGTCTGCTCAACAAGCAGCATTCCCGTGAGTTGCAGATCCGCAACGCACGCACGGGAACGCGTTTTAATCCCGCTTTGGCCGAATAAGGCCTTCTTGCGCCACGGAGGCCACGAGGTTGCCGGCGCGGTCGAAAATTTGCCCGCGGGCGAAACCGCGGGCACCGCCAGCGACAGGGCTGTCCTGGGCGTAGAGCAACCAGTCATCGATCTTCACGGGTCGGTGGAACCAGAGGGCGTGATCGAGGCTCGCGGCCTGGATGGCCGGGTCGAACACCGAGCGCTCGTGCGGGATCAGGGAGACGTCGAGCAGGGTCATGTCGGAGGCATAGGCCAGCACCGCCCGGTGGAGGGCCGGATCGTCCGGCAAGGTGGCGGCAGCCCGCAGCCAGACGTTGAAGACCGGCTCGGGTGGTCGGCCGCCCTTCCCGGCGGCGATGTAGCGGTTCAGGTCGACCGGACGCAGGGCGATCGGCCGCTCGCGGCCGAAATACGCGGCAATGGCTTCCGGCATGCCGCTGCCGCCGGCAGCCGCCAGCGCCTTGCCGTCGAGAAGTCCCTCCGGGCCGGCCACGTCCGGCATCGCCGGCTGGTGAACGAGCCCCTCCTCGGCCACCTGATACGAGACCGTTGTGGCGAAGATCGCCCGCCCGTGCTGGATCGCCTTGACCCGTCGGGTCGTGAAGCTGCGCCCGTCCCGGATCCGCTCGACCTCGTACACGATGGGCTTGCGGGGATCGCCCGGCAGCATGAAGTAGGCGTGCAGGGAATGGACCGGACGATCGTCCGGCACGGTGCGGGTGGCGGCGACCAGTGCCTGGGCTACCACCTGCCCGCCGAAGACCCGCCGCCAGCCGGTTTTCGGGTTCTGCCCGCGGAACAGATCGACCTCCAGGCGTTCGAGGTCGAGGATGGCGATGAGTTCGGCGACGGCGTCGGTCATCGCGTCGGTATTAGCGTCCGTCATGGCGCGCGGGGTTTCCGTTCGTTGCCCGCGTGCGACATAGGCCTTTCGAACCGACCTAGCCAACATCTCCCGCGCGGGAGTCACACCGGAGATCTGCCACGATGACGGCCGAGACGCCCCGCCCCGGTAGCCGCCGCCTCCTGATCGCCGGGGGCGGCCTGCCCAGCCTCGCCCTGGCGCTCGCGCTCAAGCAGGCCCATGGACCCGCACTCGCCGTGACGGTGATCGATCCCTCCGGCGCCGACCCGGCGCGCCATCGCGGCCGGGCCTACGCGGTGGCGGCGGGGGCGCGACGGATGCTGAACCGCCTCGGTGTCTGGGACCGGCTCTCGGGGGCGGCCGAGCCCATCACCGAGATGGTGATCAGCGACAGCCGCCTTGCCGATCCGGTCCGCCCGGTCTTCCTGACCTTCGGCCGCGCGTTCGACCAAGAGGCGGAGGACGATCGGGTCGAAGACGATCCCTTCGCCCACATGGTGGAGGCCGAGCCTCTGGCCGAGGCGTTGGGGCAGGCCTGCCGGGAGGCCGGTGTCGCCTTCGTCTTGGCCGGCGTGGTGCGCGCGACGCAAGAGGGTCCGGCGATCCGTGCGGAGCTGAGCACGGGCGCGCAGCTGCGCGGCGATCTCTTGGTCGCCGCCGACGGCGCACGTTCGCGCCTGCGGGAGGCGGCGCGGATCGGCTGGGTCGGCTGGTCCTATCCGCAGGTCGGCATCGTGGCGACCATCGGCCACGCCCAGCCGCACGGGGGGCGAGCCTTCGAGCATTTCCTGCCCGCGGGCCCGTTCGCGATCCTGCCGCTGCGGGACGGTGGAGCCCTCGGCCATCGCTCCTCGATCGTTTGGACCGAGCGCGCCGACGCGGCCGACGCCCTGCTGTCCGGTGAGCCCGACGAAGTGCTGGCCGAGATCGAGCGCCGCTTTACCCTCGATCTCGGAACGCTCGCCCTCGAGCATGGGCCGAGCCGGCACCCCCTGGCCTTTGGCCTCGCCCGGAGTTTTTACGCGCCGCGCCTCGCCCTGCTGGGCGACGCCGCCCACGTGATCCACCCGATCGCCGGCCAGGGGCTTAACCTCGGCCTGGCGGATGCCGCCTCCCTCGCCGAGGCGGTAACCGGTGCGCTGCGCCTCGGCCTCGATCCCGGCAGCCCCGACGTCCTGCGCGACTATGAGCGCGCCCGGCGCTTCGACAGCTTCGCCATGGCGGCGGCGACCGACGGGCTGAACCGCCTGTTCTCGAACGATGCGCTGCCGCTGCGGCTCGCCCGGGATCTCGGCCTCGGGCTTGTGGACCGGCTGCCGAGGCTCAAGCGCTTCTTCATCGGCGAGGCCGCCGCCGCGCGCGGATCGCGGCCTCGGCTGATGCGCGGGGAGGCCCTGTAGCGGGCGCCCTGTTTCTCAGCCGACGACGAGCGCGCGGGCCCGGCGCATCCAGCGCAGCGAGGCCTCGACCAGCGCCGGATACCGATGCTTGAGGATCGCCGATTTTAGGAGGGTCCTGGGCACCTCCCAGAGCTGAACGGATCCGACCGGGAAATGCGCGACATCGCCCGGGGTCAGGTGATGCCGCTTGCCATCCGCTTCGGTGATGAAGACGTCGCCGTCGAGGATCGTGATGATCTCGTCGCTGTGGTGGGTCCAGCGGAACGTGCTCGCCGTGGTGCGCCAGAGATAGACGTTCGCGCTCCCATCATGGGTTTCCGAGACTTCTGCGACCTCGGTGACGGGATCGCCCGAGACGACCCACTCCGCCGGGATCGGCGCGGGGTTGAAGGCCGCGATCCCAGCCCGCATCGCGGTGCCGGCGACCGGGCGCCCGCCCTCGTGGAGACGGATCTCCACGTAGGCGCCGGCGGCGGTAAGCAGCAGGGCGGCGGCGAGGATCCTCTTCACGGTCAGCTCCGGAACGCGAGGCGCAGCACCCACTGAAATACGACAGCACTGTCGTCTATTACACCGTTCATGAGAACACATTTATAGGGAGTCTTACACGTCAGGCCGGTCTATTTGCCAGTTTTGCTTAATAGGATCTGGCGTCGACCTGGCATCCACTTGATCGACGTTCTCCCGTGCGCGGACGACGCGTGTAGCCGCTTATCCTGTGTGATGGGGGGAGCGCAGCGCTGGGGAGCGGCTGCCTCGGGCGCTCAGGATCTCACCACAGCCAACGGAACCGCAATCAGCCCTCCCGCCGCCGCTCCGTGATCCACCGTGTCGCGTCGGCCCGGGGGGCGACCACATCGGTATCGGTGCGCAGTTGTGGCGAGTAGGTGGGATCCTCCGCCAGCACGTCGTGCCAGCGGCGCAGGAAGCGCGCGGTCTGTGAGCCCGGGGCGAAGCTGGTCTGGCGCGACGCGCTCTCGTGGTGTGCCATCTCGGCGAACGGCGTGTAAACGATGCGGTAGCCGAGCTGGCGCATCTTCAGGCACAGATCGACGTCGTTGAAATCAAGGGCGAAATCCTCGTCGAAACCATTCACGGCGTCGAGCACGGCCTTGCGGGTCGCGAAGAGGGCGCCGGTCACCGCCGAGCAGTCGCGCTGGGTCAACGCCCAGTCGCCATAGGTCGGTTCCGCAGCATCCCGGTTGTACCAGGGATGGGCGAACACGTCGAAGATGCCGCCGGTCATGCCGGCATGCTGGAGCTTGCCGTTCGGAAACAAAAGCCGGCCGCCGACGCCGCCGACGCCCCGGTCGAGCGCGAAGGTCAGCAGGGCTTCGATCCAGCCGGGCCGGCGCACCACGAGGTCGTCGTTCATCAGGATGACGAGGTCGGTCTCAGCGGCCCGCCAGAGCGTGTTCATCTTGGCGGCGTAGTTGAACCGCTCCCCCGGTGCCCGGGTCGTCAGCAGGCGAGTCACCGCGAACCGGTCGGAGCGGCCGCGATAGATGGCATCGTCGGCCACGTCGTCGCCGATCAGCACCCGGATCCGGTCGGCCGGATAGGTGCTGCGGCCGAGGCTGTCGAGCAGGTTGATCACGTGCGGCTTGGCGCCCTCCACGGGGCGGCCCCGATCGTCCTTCGGCCGGCTCTGGTTGGTCGGAACCACGAGGGTGACGGACGGGCGCGGATCGAGCGTCCGGCGGATCTCCAGCGTGTCCGGCGTCAGGCCGGGACTTGTGCGCAACGGGACGCCGGTCGTCTCGAACCAGCGGTCGAGGGCGTGGGCGCGGGCCGTGCGCGTCGCCTTCGGCCGCTCGAGCGGCGAGGCGATCAGGGTCTCGGGAATCCGATCGATCCCGATGCCGGCGGAGATCGCCCCAAGCAGGAACCGGAACCACGCGGCGCTCGGGTAGCGCTGACGGAAATCCGGGAGGAGGCCTGCGAAGGCCGCGGTACGGATCAGCAGCGGAAAGCCGATGTAATCGTCGGCCATCAGCAGAGTTGGATTGAAGGCCGGCTTGCAATGGACGCTGCGGACCTGTCCGGTGCCGTCCACCACGGCGTCGTCGCCATAGAAGATGCCGATATCGGGCCGCTCGGCCAGGGCGCGCGTGACTTGCGCCACAAGGTCCGGGCGCAGCTCCGAGGCCGCCGGGGCGATGAACACGGCCCGGCAGGACGGCAGCTGCCGGGCGGCGATCTGGCCGAGGCGGCGCTCGTCCAAGGGGCGGAACTGCGCATCGAGCGGCAGCGGCAGGATCGCGTCCGGCCACGCGAGCGCTTCCCAGGAGGCCGACGGGGCCGGGACCGGCTTCTTCTTCAACACAGGTCGCGTCTCCGGGGAATCAGGACCGTTCAGCGCGGAGGCGAGACAGGCTCGCCTCCATGGCGGCCGCGACCGCGCCGGTGGACAGCCGCTCGCGGATGCGCGCCCGGGCGGCGGCACCGATCCGGGCCGCCTCTCCACCCGTCACGGCCCGGGCCGCATCGGTGAGCGCCCGGGCGAGGTCGGCCTCGTCCACCTGGCCCCACTCGGCACCGCGCAGGTACGGGCCGTAGGTCTGGTCGAGGGCGGTGACCTCGGCCTTCACGGGGAAGCCGCAGGTGGCGTCGAGGAAGTCGCGGCAGCCGCCGTAATCGGTGGCGACCACGACCTTGCCCATCTCCATCGCCTCGGCGATCGTCAGGCCGAAGCCCTCCGAGGAATGCGACGACGCGTAGACCGCGCAGAGCTCGAACAGGGCGCCGAGCTCGTTCTGCGAGAGCGGCTGGTCGATCACCACGACGTCGCCCGAGGTTCCGACGAGGTCGAGCAGCTTCTTGCCCTCCTCCGGCAGATCGAAGACGTGCTTGGTCTTGAGCACGAGCTGCCAGCCGGCTTGCCCGAGACCGGCCGCCCGGAACGCCCGGATCAGCGCGTGCGGGTTCTTGCGGGCGAGGTAGCTCGACCCGTCGAAGGCGTAGAGGATCACCCGCCTGGACGGGTCGATCGCGAAGGCCTTGCGCAGGTTCGCCTTCGCGGCGGCGCTCGCCGGCTCACCGGCCTCGTTCTCGACCACGTAGGGCACGACATCGACCGGGATGTCGGTGATCTGCCGGAAGATCGCCGCGCAGAACTCGGTCGGCGCCCAGATCGCGTCGAGCCCGTCGACGGTCGGCAGCCAGCCGCCCGGCACGTGGGAGGTCTCCCAGACGAACAGCCCGATCTTCAAGTGCGCCTGCGCGGCGGTCGCCTGCTGCGCGTCGCTCATGAGCGAGTGCCAGCTGTCGCCGTTGAAATGCACCAGGGCGACATCCGACGGTCCCGAGAAGGTCCGGGCCTGCCAAGCCGGCGCCACCCGGGCGTGGACGTGGAACGGCCGCGCCATGGGATGGATGTTCAGCGCGAAAGGCGCGCGGTGGAGCGCGCGGGCGTAACTCCGGGCCGCGACGCCGAGGCCGTTGGCGTAGTTCATCGGCGAGATGAACGACACGCGCAGCGGCCGCTCCGAAGACTCTGGTTTGCGCAGGTCCGCCCAGATCCTGGCGCCGGGATACGTGTAGGTCACGTCGAGCCGGTCGAGATCGAAGCCGCGCTCCGCGATCGCCTCCCGCACCGCCGTTCCGCCGATCGCGGCATGCTCGCCCAGCAGCGAGCGTTTCACGAATGGGAAGCCCTGGCTAAGCATGTTCTCCCAGTCGAACAGGGTGCGGTTGTTGCGCGGATCGTTGACCAGCGACATGTGCTTGTTCTGCGCCGAGAACAGGCTGCGCATCCCGAGCCCTGCGGCCCGCATCCGCTGCGAGAAGGTCAATTCGTACTCGGTGATCACCGAGTTCTTGTCCGGCCAGTTCGCCACCGACAGGAGGAAGTGATTGAACGCGTAGGACGATAGGCAGCGCCGCTTCAGGGCCAGGAAGAAGCTCTGCAGGTGATGACTGTAATAGAAGTTGTCGGCGAGCCCGATCACCGCCTCCGGGAACGCATCGATCTTCGCCAGAAGCGCAGCGAAATCGTTCCCGTCGAGGGGACCGACGAGGCTGTCGTTGGCGAGATACAGCGTCTCCGAGTCGAGGAGATCGACATCCTCCAGCAGGACATGCGCCCAGGCGGCGAAATCGAAGCCCTTGTTCTCGCGCAGATAGACCGAGGCGCACAGATCCAGGATCGCCTGTGGCACCGCGTTCTTCCGCTGGTCGGCGGCGATGATCAGGACGATGTCGGCCCCGTTCTCCGCAAAGGCCTTCAAGTAGGGCTCGACATGGCCGCGGATCCGGCCCTCCGGGCAATGGGTAATGAACAGGGCCGTGCGGTTGTGCCGGCGCGGCTCCCGCTTCAGGCAGGACAGGCGGGCGTCGGACGCCTCCGGCACCGTGCTGCCGGGGACGCGCCGGGTGAGCCGCCCCGCCTCCAGGCCGGTCAGCACGTAATCGACGAGCGGGTTGAGCCCGAGGGCAGCGACCTTCGGGTAGCGGGCGAGATACCAGGGCGCGTCGAAGCGCGGTGACGGGCTGGTGCTGCGCCCGCCATCCGCGAGGAAGTGCACCAGCGGATTCTGCCCGGCGCCGGCGCCGGCGAGGTAGGACTTCGCGTACCAGCGCGTGTCGAACCAGGGTCCGGGATCCAGCCCCTCGGCGGAGCCATGCTCCAGGAAATGGACCAGGGGGTTGAGGGCGTCGGCCCGCACGGCGGTGGATTGGGCCGCGTACCAATCCGGGTCGAACAGCGGATGGGGCGCGTAGCGGCGATAGCCGCCCGCCATGACGTAGTGCTCCAGGGGCTCAAGACCGCTGGTCGCGGCCTCGGGGCAGCGCGCGCGGTAGAATTCCGCGTCGAAGATCCCGGAGCGGCGGATCAGGTCCACGTGCCGCGACAGCCCGGCGAACTCCTCCGGATTGCGCAGGTAGCCCTGCTTCCGGCCGGTCTCGTAGTAGTGCGCGAGGGCGTTGCCGCCGGCAGCCCGGGCGTCGGGATAGCGGGACAGGTACCAAGCCGTGTCGAACAGTGGCGACGGGTCGGTGCCCGGATTGGCCAGGAAGTGCAGGAAGGCTTCTCCGCGCTGCTGCGCGCCGCCGAGATAGCGTTCGGCGTACCAGTCCGGATCGAACAGCGGGTTGGGGCGGATCCCCGCCTCGGCGCCGCGGTCGCGGTAGTGGAGCACCGGATTGATGCCCTCGGCCCGGAGCCCCGGCACGGAGTCGAGGTAAAGGTCGCCGTGGAACAGCGGGTGCGGCCAGCGCCCCTCTCGGCCGCCATGAACCGCATAGTGCACCACCGGATCGATCCCCTCCCCGACCACGTCGGGATAGCGCCGGGCGTACCAAGCGGGATCGAACAGGCCGGATGCCTTGACCGCCTGGATCAGGTCCGCCTGCCGGGGTTCGCCGCGGCGGCGCTTGAGCCGGCGGGTCAGCGGACGCGCGAGGGATTGCGCCGCCCCGGCGAGGCCGGCCTTTTCCGGTAATCCGGCGGCGAACACATTGCGAAGGCGCATGGTGGGGTCCGGATAAGCGAGAAGCCCGAACAGCTGCCCACGCCGCGATCCGCGAGAGACATCAGAGGGTTCGGCCGGTCCGGCGATCGCAGGCGGGACCGCCCCGGCCTGGGCGCCTTCCTAAAGGTCCCGGTCGCCGACGCCAAGACCCGGCCGCCAAGACCCGGCCGCGGGACGAGTGACGCCGCCGCGCCCGGGACCCGTGGGATGGCCCCCGGAAATTCCCGCCCGTCCCTATCCTGCGGTCGCCGGCTTCGTGTACGAGCCGCGTTCACGGAAGGCGTCGGCGGCATACGCGACCCCGGCGGCCGATCCGCACCCGGAGCGATCGCGGAAGCCCGGGGTCGCGCGAGCAAAGGCGCGACGCTGCCCCGTCCGGCGCAGACCACACACGATGGAGCCTACCGCAATGAGTGAACGCATCATCCTCCGCGCCGGCGAAGCCCTGGTGTCGGGCGGTCCGCCGAACACCGCGGCCGAGCCCGAGGTCATCATCGGCGAGCTCGACGGACCGGTCGGCACTGCCTTGGCGACCCTGACGGGCGATCAGGTCGTCGGCCACAGCCGCGTCTTCGCGCTGCTCAACACCGACATCATGGTCCGCCCGGTGACGCTCTGCGTCTCCAAGGTGAGCGTGACCGAGAGCAAGTACACGTCGATCCTGATGGGCACGGTGCAGTTCGCCATCGCCAACGGCGTGCTCGACGCCGTGCGGGCGGGCTACATCCCGAAGGAGAAGGCCAACGACCTCGGCATCATCTGCTCGGTCTGGCTGAGCCCGGGCGTGATCCAAGCCGAGACGGTCGACCACAAGGCGCTGTTCGAGATCCAGCGCAAGGGCATGACCGAGGCGATCCGCAAGGCCATGACCAACGAGCCCTCGATCGACTGGCTCCTCGAGAACCAGGACAAGATCGTGCACAAATACTACACGATGGGCCTCCAGGGTAAGATCTGACCCTGTCGCGGCTGCCCGCCGGAACACCTTCCCGCGCGCTGGACCGGGGCTCGCTTCGGCGCCCCGAATTGGCGTGCGGCGATCCCGACCTTGCCAGCCCGGTATCATCAGCCCCACACTTACGGGATTGACCGGCGGGCCTTTCCGAAGGCCCGGGCAGGAGATGGATAGCGGCATGACGCAGGGGATCAGCCCGGCCACCACCCTCGACGACGGCATCGTGGCGACGGCGGAGAGCTGCCTCGCCGATGTCGGCGCGGCGCGGGACGCGATCCACGGGGTGATCTTCGGGCAGGAGAAGGTGGTCGATCTCGCCCTCGTGACCATCCTGGCGGGCGGCCACGGCCTGCTGGTCGGCCTGCCGGGCTTGGCCAAAACCAAGCTGGTGGAGACGCTCGGCACCGTGCTCGGCCTCGACGCGCGGCGCGTGCAGTTCACCCCGGACCTGATGCCCTCCGATATCCTCGGGACCGAAATCCTGGAGGAGGATGCCGAGCGCCGCCGGGCGTTCCGGTTCGTGCAGGGACCGGTCTTTACCCAGCTGTTGATGGCCGACGAGATCAACCGCGCGAGCCCGCGGACGCAATCGGCCCTGCTCCAGGCCATGCAGGAGGGTCACGTTTCCGTGGCCGGCGCCCGCCACGACCTGCCCCGGCCGTTCCACGTGCTCGCCACTCAGAACCCGATCGAGCAGGAGGGCACCTACCCGCTGCCCGAGGCGCAGCTCGATCGGTTCCTGCTGGAGATCGATGTCGGATACCCCGACCGCGCCGCCGAACGCCGGATCCTGATCGAGACCACCGGCGTCGATGAAGTGCGGCCGCGGGTCGTGATGTCCACCGAGCAGCTGCTGACCGCCCAGCGCCTCGTACGCCGGCTGCCGGTGGGCGAGGCCGTGGTGGAGGCGATCCTCGACCTCGTGCGCGCCGCCCGGCCGGACAGCGGCAACGCGATCGTGAAGGACAAGCTCCTCTGGGGTCCCGGCCCTCGCGCCAGCCAGGCGCTGACGCTCGCCGCCCGCGCCCGAGCGCTGATCGAGGGCCGGGTCGCCCCGTCGGTAGCCGACGTGAAAGCCCTGGCCGAGCCGGTGCTCAAGCACCGGATGGCGCTGAGCTACGCCGCCCGCGCCGACGGCGAGACCATTGAGGGCCTGATCGCCAAGCTCGCGGGGAAGATCTAATCCGGAAGCATTTTCGAGTTAGGTGGATGCCGGCTAACATGAAGAAAATGCGTACCTTCGAGCCATCGTCGGCGCTGAGCCGCGCCGAAGGGCTCCGCTGACGATGGTCGCGACAAACGCCCTCGACGCGGGCAGACGCACCCCAGGCCGGCGCGAGAGCGAGGGCGCGACGGCCCTATTCGACAAGATGCCCCGCCTCGTCCTGGAAGCGCGGCGCGTGTCGAGCCTGCTGGCTCACGGCCTCCACGGGCGCCGCCGCGCCGGTCCCGGCGAGAGCTTCTGGCAGTTCCGTCCCTTCGTCACCGGCGAGGCCGCCGCGCGCGTGGATTGGCGCCGCTCGGCCCGGGACGACCGGCTCTATGTGCGCGAGCGCGAATGGGAGGCGGCCCACAACATCTGGCTGTGGATCGACCGCTCGGCCTCCATGGGCTTCGTTTCGGACCTGGCCACGGCGCCCAAGGTCGAGCGCGCGCTCATCCTCGGGCTGGCTCTGGCTGATGCCTTCGTGGAGGGCGGCGAGCGGGTCGGGCTCCTTGGGCTGACCCGGGCCAGCGCGTCGCGCGGCATCGTCGAGCGTCTGGCCCAGGCCCTTGTGGCCGACACGGCCGGCCTCACCGAGGACCTGCCGCCCCGGGCCACCCCAGCCCGCTTCGACGAGGTGGTGCTGATCGGCGACTTCCTCACCGAACCCGACCGGATCGCCGCCGCCGTTCAGAACCTCGCCGGCCGTGGGAGCCGCGGCCATCTCCTGATGGTGGTGGACCCGATCGAGGAGACCTTCCCGTTCACCGGTCAGGCCGTGTTGCACGATCTCGAAGGCGGCCTCAGCCTCGATATCGGCGACGCCGATGCCTGGGGGGCGCGCTACCGTGCCCGGATCGCCGAGCACCGGGCCGCGTTGGCGGCCATCGCCCGCGGTCAGGGCTGGACACTCACGATCCACCGCACGGACCGGCCGGCGAGCGAGGCGGCCCTGCGGCTCGCCACACTGATCGCCGCCCGCGGCACAGAGTGAGGCCGCCATGCTGGGTCTGACCTTCGCCGCCCCGCTCGCCCTCGCGGCGCTGATCGGCCTGCCGGCCCTGTGGTTCCTGCTGCGGGTGACCCCGCCGCGCCCGCGGCGGATCAACTTCCCGCCGCTCAAGCTCGTGGCCGACCTGATCCCGCAGCGGCAGACGCCTGCGCGCACGCCGCCCTGGCTGCTGATCCTGCGCCTGCTGATCGCCGCTGCCCTGATCCTGGCGGTGGCAGGCCCGGTCTGGAATGCCGGGGGCGTTGGAGCCGGGGGCGGCCGCAGCGCGCTGCTCGTGCTCCTCGACAACGGCTTCCCCGCCGCCCACGACTGGCGCGACCGGCTGCGCGTCGCGACCGACGCCGTAGAGGGCGGCGCCCGCGACGGCCGGCCGGTGGCGGTGATCGGGCTCGCCGACGCCCCCGCGGCGTTCGAGGCGAAGACCCCGGCCGCAGCCCTGGAACGGTTGCGCGCCCTGGCGCCCCGCCCGATCCTGCCCACTCGCGACGCGCATCTCGCAACGATCGAGACCTTCCTCGACAAGAACCGGGGTGCCGGCCTCGTCTGGATCAGCGACGGCGTCGCCGGTGCGGACGACACGCGCTTTTCCAAGGGGCTCGTGGACCTCGCCGGCAACAAGGGCGCCGCGCTCACCGTGCTGCGGGCCGACCGGCCGCCAGCCTTAGCCCTCACCGCCACCGAGAATGCGGGCAAGCTCGTCACCCATGCCCTGCGGGCGGTTCCGAACGGGCGCGATTCCGGCGTGATCCGGGCACTCGACCAGAAGGGCCTGCCGCTCGCCGAACGCGATTTCACCTTCGCGGCCGACGCCACGGACACGGAGGCCACCTTCGAGTTGCCGGTAGAATTGCGCAACAGCATCAGCCGGCTGGAAATCACGGGCGAGCGCTCGGCCGGCGCCGTGGTTCTGCAGGACGAGCGCGGCAAGCGGCGGCGGGTCGGGCTCGTGTTCGGCGGCACACTCGATCAGGCGCAGCCCCTGCTGGCGCCGACCTACTACCTCGCCCGGGCACTCCAGCCCTTCGCAGACGTGCAGGAACCGCGCGGCGCCAAGGGCACGGCGGAGTCGATCAACCAGCTCCTCGACAATCAGGTCTCGGTCCTCGTGCTGGCCGATGTCGGGGCGCTGGACGAGAAGACCACCGCGCGCATCGAAAGCTTCGTGAAAGAGGGTGGGATGCTCCTGCGCTTCGCCGGCCCGCGCCTCGCCGCCGGCAGCGATCCGCTAGTGCCGGTGCGGCTGCGCCGGGGCGGGAGGACGCTCGGCGGCACCCTGTCCTGGGACAGCCCGAAGACGCTCGCGCCCTTCCCGCCCGAGAGCCCGTTCGCCGGCCTGACGCCGCCGGCCGATATCGGCGTGCGCCGCCAGATCCTGGCCGAGCCCGATGGCGACCTGCCGAACCGGACCTGGGCCTCGCTCCAGGACGGCACCCCGATCGTCACCGCGCAAAAGCGTGGCCAGGGCACGATCGTGCTGTTCCACGTCACAGCCGACACGACATGGTCGAACTTGCCGCTCTCCGGCCTGTTCATCGACATGCTCCGGCGCGTGGTGGCCCTGGCCGGTGCCGCGGCGCCGGCTCAGGGCGAATCCCCGCGTGCGGCCGCCCCGGTCCTCGCCCCGCGGGTGACGCTGGACGGGTTCGGTGCGCTGGGCTCACCCCCGGCCTCGGCTACCGCGGTGTCGGCCGATTACGCCGACCGGGGGACCCTAGAGCATCCGCCGGGCTTCTACGGCCCGCCGGACGGAGGCATCAGCGTGAACGCCCTCAAGCCCGACGACCGGCTGAAGCCCATCGATACCGCCGCCCTCGACGGTGCCCGGTTCGGCTCGCTCGCCGGGGCCGAGACCGTCGATCTGCGCCCGAGCCTGTTCACCCTGGCGCTGCTGCTGCTGGCGCTCGACACCCTGGCGGGTCTCTGGCTCGGCGGATTCCTGCGCCGTGGCGGCCTCGTGTCCCGCCTGCGCGGACGCCCGGCTGTGCTGGCGCTCGCGGGCGTCGTCCTGCTCGCGGCCCTGCCGGCCGTGCCCGTTCGTGCCGAGGAACCGGCGATCAACCGGCCGAACGGCATCGAATCCGCCCTCGTCACGCGGCTCGCCTACGTGATCACGGGCGACGGCGCCGTCGACGAGGCCAGCCGCACCGGCCTCACCGGCCTGACCCAGATGCTCGCCACCCGGACCGCCCTGGAACCGGGCGAGCCGGCCGGCATCGACCCCGCCAAGGACGAACTGGCCTTCTACCCGCTGATCTATTGGCCGATCGCGCCGAACAGGCCGCAGCCCTCGGAGGTCGCGATCCGCAAGATCGACGCGTTCATGCGCAACGGCGGCACCATCCTGTTCGACACGCGCGATGCGCTCACCGCCCGACCGGGCGGACCGCCCTCCCCGGAGGCGACGTATCTCCGCACGATGCTGGCGACGCTCGAAGTGCCGGAGCTGGAGCCGGTGCCGCTCGACCACGTACTGACCAAGGCGTTCTACCTCGTGGACAGCTTTCCGGGCCGCTACGCCACTGGCCAGACCTGGGTCGAGGCGCTGCCGCCGGCCGCCGAGGGCGCTGAGCGCCGCCCGGCCCGCGCCGGCGACGGGGTAAGCCCGATCGTCATCACCAGCAACGACCTCGCCGCCGCCTGGGCGGTCGGACGTCGCGGCGAGCCGCTCTACCCGGTGGTGGGCGGCGACCAGCGCCAGCGCGAAATGGCGTTCCGCGGGGGCGTCAACATCGTGATGTACACGCTCACGGGCAACTACAAGGCGGATCAGGTGCACGTGCCCGCGCTGCTGGAGCGACTGGGGCAGTGATTTCTTTGAGCATTCAGATCGGCGCCCCTCCCCTCAGGGCCTCGGAAGCCACGTGGATTGACGCCTCATCGCCAGCGACCGAGCTACCGCCACACCGGCTTCCGACGCGCACCCCTTTCCCGGACGCCTGGAACGCAGTGGAAGGTGATCCGGGACCCAGCACGGAAAGCACCGCGCAGCGGCACCGTATGAGCCATCCGGACGCTTCGCGAGATCTCGTGCCGGATCCCGGGTCGCATTCCGCCGAAGCTCCGTGCGCCCAGGAAAGGGGCCGTGCTCAAACGATCTACGTCTTGGAGGTCGGAGCGTCATGCTGAGCCTCAGCTTCACCCCCCTCCTGCCCTGGCCGGCCATCGCCGTGCTGGGCGTGATCGTCGCCGTCCTGGCGGCGTTCGCGGTACTGGCGCGGGGCCGCACCGCCCTGCTGCGCGTCGTCGTCCTGGCCTTGGTGCTCGCGGCGCTGACCAATCCGGCCCTGGTTCACGAGGATCGCGAGCCCGTGAAGGACATCGCGGCGATCGTCGTCGATCGCTCCGGCTCGCAGGCGCTCGGCGACCGGCCGCAGATGACCGATGCGGTCCGGGCCGAATTGCAGCGCCGCTTCGGGGCGTTGTCCAACATCGAGACCCGCTTCATCGACGTGCCGGACGCCAAGGACGGCGACGACGGCACCAAGCTGTTCACGGCGCTCGGCCAAGCGCTCGCTGACGTGCCTCCGGAGCGGCTCGCCGGCATCGTGATGCTCACGGACGGCGTGGTCCACGACATCCCGACCGCGATGGCCCAGCTCGGCATCAAGGCGCCGCTCCACGTTCTCGTCACCGGCCATCCCGATGAGCGCGACCGGCAAATCAAGCTGCTGGAAGCCCCCCGCTTCGGCATCGTCGGCAAGGACCTGACCATCCGCGCGGAGGTCATGGAGCGCGGCGGCACCGGCCACGCGGTCGTCACCATACGGCGCGACGGCGAAGAGATCGGCCGGCGGGACGTCGCCACCGACAAGCCGTTCTCGCTGACCACCCGGATCGAGCATGGCGGCCCGAACGTCGTGGAGATCGAGGTCGAGCCGCTGCCGGGCGAGCTGACCAACGTCAACAACCGCGCGGTGCTGCCGATCGAGGGCATCCGCGAGAAGCTGCGCGTGCTGCTGGTCTCCGGCGAGCCCCACCAGGGCGAGCGGACGTGGCGCAACCTGCTGAAGTCCGACGCCAACGTCGATCTCGTGCACTTCACCATCCTGCGCCCGCCGGAGAAGCAGGACGGCACGCCGATCTCTGAACTCTCCCTGATCGCCTTCCCCACGCGCGAGCTGTTTGTCCAGAAGATCAAGGATTTCGACCTGATCATCTTCGACCGCTACGCCAACCAAAGCGTGCTGCCGCAGGCCTATTTCGACAACATCGTCCGCTATGTCCGCGAGGGCGGCGCCCTGCTGATCGCCGCCGGCCCCGAATTCGCCGGTCCCGCGAGCCTCGCCCGCACCCGGCTCGCCGGCATCCTCCCGGGTGACCCGGACGGGCGGGTGGTGGAAAAACCCTACAAGGCGACGCCGACCCAAGTCGGCCAGCGCCACCCTGTGACGCGCGCCCTGCCGGGCTCGGACGCGAATCCGCCCGCCTGGGGCGACTGGCTGCGGATCATCGAAGCCCGCACCCGCCCCGGCATCCAGCCGATCCTGTCGGGCGCCGAGGGGCTGCCGCTGCTCGCTCTGTCGCGGGAGGACAAGGGCCGCGTCGCCCTGCTGCTGTCGGACCATGCCTGGCTCTGGGCCCGGGGCTACCAGGAGGGCGGACCCTATCTCGACCTGCTGCGCCGTCTCGGCCACTGGCTGATGAAGGAGCCGGCCCTCGAAGAGGAGGCTTTGCGCGCCCAGACCACCGGCCGCGGCCGGGAGGTCCGGGTCGAACGCCAGACCATGGCGGATCAGGCCGAGCCAGTCACCGTCACGGGTCCGACCGGCAAGGTGACGACGCTGACGCTCAAGCCCCAGGAACCGGGTCTCTTCACCGCCACCTTCGACGCCGAGAGCCTCGGGCTGCATACGCTCCGCTCCGGCAACCTCGTGGCTTTCGTCAGTGTCGGCCCGGCCAACCCCCGCGAGCTCGCCGATGTGTTCAGCGATACGGAGCGGCTGAAGCCGGTGGCGGACGGGTCTGGAGGCTCGATCCGCCGGGTCGCTGGGTCAGGGGGTGCCATCGAGGTGCCGCGGCTCGCGGTGGTGCGCGGCGGACGGCTCTCGGGCGCGGACTGGATCGGTTTCCGGCCGAGCGACAGCGCCAACATCCGCGGCGTCGAGGTCTATCCGCTGGCGCTCGGCCTCGCGGCCCTGGCGGCCCTGGCCACCGCGCTGCTCGCCATGTGGCTGGTCGAGGGCCGGCGGGGCCGGGCGTTGTAAGGGTTGGCGCGCGGCACACGCACATCTCCTTCCCCTGCAGAGGGGGAGGGAGAGCCCGCGCCATTCCTGCTCCCGTGGCGCGTGTGCGGGCGCGCTCGACGTGCGGGGCACCCTCGGCCTAAGAGCTTCAGCAAACGGCGGCGATCCACGCCGATTCCAACACCGGAGACAGCCTGCCCGTGACAGCGCAGACCGTGACTGGACGCCTCCTCGCCGCGACACTCCTCGTCGCCTGCCTGCAGCTCAACCCGGCCCGTGCGCAGGAACCGGCCGCGATGCCGTCTGATCCGCCGACAATGCCCGCCGCCACCGGCCAGTGGACTCACGCCCTGACGCTGATGGGCCAGCCGAAATACGGACCCGACTTCAAGCATTTCGACTATGCCGACCCCGCCGCCCCCAAGGGCGGGATGGTGCGTCTTGGCGCCCAAGGCGGCTTCGACAACTTCAATATCATCGTGTCCGGCCTGAAGGGCGATCTCGAGAACGGCATCCAGCAGATCTACGATCCGCTGATGACCCAGTCTTCGGACGAGCCGTTCACCTCCTACGGCCTGGTCGCCGAGGCGGTGCGGGTCGCCCCCGATCTCGGCTCGGTCTCCTATCGCCTGCGCGAGAACGCCCGCTGGCACGACGGCAAGCCGATCACCCCCGAGGACGTGGTCTGGTCCTTCGACATCCTGAAGGCCAACAGCCCGTTCTATGCGGCCTATTACCAGACGGTCGCGAAGGCCGAGGCGACCGGGCCGCACGAGGTGACCTTCACCTTTTCGGAGACAGGCAACCGCGAGCTGCCGCAGGTGATCGGGCAATTGCGGATCCTGCCCAAGCACTGGTGGACCGCAAAGGACGCCAACGGCAAGCAACGCAATCCGACCGAGACCACGCTCGAGCCGCCGCTCGGCTCCGGCCCCTACCGGCTGGCCAAGTTCGATCCCGGCCGCAGCGCCACCTACACCCGCGTGCCCGATTACTGGGGCCAGGATCTGCCGGCCAATGCCGGGCATTACAACTTCGACACCGAGCGGTTCGAGTATTTTCGCGACGGCACCGTGCTGGTCGAGGCGCTGAAGGGCGATCTCTACGATTTCCGCAACGAGAACATCGCCCGGAACTGGGCGACCGCCTACGACGACTTTCCGGCCGTGAAGGAGGGCCGCCTGATCAAGGAGGCCTTCCCCGACCGAGGCATGGGCATCATGCAGGCCTTCGTGTTCAACACGCGGAAGGACAAGTTCAAGGACCCGCGCGTGCGCCGGGCCTTCAACCTCGCGATGAACTATGAGGAGATGAACAAGGCCCTGTTCTACGGGCTCTATAACCGCATCAACTCCTACTTCTTCGGCTCGGAGCTGGCCTCGTCGCGCCTGCCGGAGGGCGACGAGAAGGCGATCCTTGAGAGCGTCAAGGACAAGATCCCAGCGTCGGTCTTCACCACGCCCTACACCAACCCGGTGAACGACGGACCGGAGGCCGTGCGCAAGAACCTGCGCGAGGCGGTCGGCCTGCTGCGCGAGGCGGGCTACGAGCAGCGCGGCGGCAAGATGGTCAACAAGGCGACCGGCGAGCCGCTCACCGTCGAGTTCCTGGAATTCCAGAACACCTTCGAGCGGGTGATCCTGCCATTCTCGGCGCAGCTGAAACTGATCGGCATCGACACCACCCTGCGGGTGATCGATCCGGCGCAGTACCAGAACCGGATCCGCAACTTCGACTTCGAGATCACCACGTCGAACTGGGGCGAGTCGCTCTCCCCCGGCAACGAGCAGCGGGAGTACTGGGGCTCGGCGGCGGCCGACAAGCCCGGTTCGCGCAATCTGATCGGCATCAAGGATCCCGGCATCGACGCGCTGATCGAGAAGGTGATTTTTGCGAAAGACCGGCCGACTGTGATCGCCGCCACCCGGGCGCTCGACCGGGTGCTGCTCGCCCACGATTACGTCGTGCCGCAATGGTCCTCGAACCAGCAGCGGACCCTGCGCTGGAACCGGTTCGGCCACCCGGCGATCCTGCCGCTCTACGCCAGCTCCGGTTTCCCGACGACGTGGTGGTACGACCAAGCGCTCGCGGCCAAGACCGGGGCGCCCCGTTGACGGGCGCGCTCCGACGACCGACCCGGCGCGGCGTCGTCCTCGGCGCCGGCGCCCTCGCGCTTATCCGGCCGGCGCAGGCCGAGGAGGCGGAGCGCCACGGCCTCTCGAGCTTCGGAGAGCTGAAGTACCCCCCCACCTTCGAGCATTTCGACTACGTGAACCCGATGGCGCCGCGCGGCGGCCGCTTCTCGGCGACGCTCTCCGGCACGACCGGCAACCAAGCGTTCAACACCTTCAACACGCTCAACATCTTCGTGCTGCGCGGCGAAGGCGCCGCCGGCATGATTCTGACCTTCGACAGCCTGATGGTCCGGGCCTTCGATGAGCCGGACGCGATTTACGGTCTGGTGGCGCGCGCCGTCACGGTGAGCCCGGACGGCCTGACCTACACATTCTCGCTGCGCCCGCAGGCCCGGTTCCACGACGGCTCGCGGCTCACCGCGCGCGATGCCGCCTTCAGCCTCAAGCTGTTGCGCGACAAGGGTCACCCGGAGATCTCCGAGATGATCCGCGCCATGCAGGATGCCCGAGCCGAGGGCGACGACCGCCTCGTCGTGACCTTCGAACCCGGCCGCGCCCGGGACCTACCGCTGTTCGTGGCGCAATTGCCGATCTTCTCTGCGGCCTATTATGGCGCCCGCGATTTTGAGGCATCGACACTGGAGCCGCCGCTCGGCTCAGGCCCCTACCGGGTCGGCACGGTCGATGTCGGCCGCTCGATCGGGCTGGAGCGGGTACAGGATTACTGGGCTGCCGACTTGGCCGTGAATGTCGGCCAGAACAACTTCGATACGATCCGCTACGAGTATTTCCGTGATCGCACCGTGGCGTTCGAGGCGTTCAAGAGCGGCGCCTTCACGTTCCGGGAAGAATTCACCGCCCGGGTCTGGGCCACCGGCTACGACTTCCCGGCCCGCGCCGAGGGTCACGTGACACTCGAGACCGTGCCGGACGCACGGCCGAGCGGCACGCAAGGCTGGTGGATCAACACCCGCCGGGACACGTTCCGCGACCCGCGGGTGCGCGAGGCGATCGGCCTGTGTTTCGACTTCGAGTGGTCGAACCGGAACCTGATGTACGGCGCCTATACCCGCACGGCCTCGTTCTTCGAGAACTCGGACCTCAAAGCCTCGGGAAAACCCTCGGCCGGGGAACTCGCGCTGCTGGAGCCGCTGAAGGATTTGCCGCCGGAGGTGTTCGGCGAGGCCTGGGCGCCGCCGGTCTCGGACGGGTCCGGCCAGGACCGGGCGCTGCTCAAGCGCGCCGATGCGCTGCTGCGCGAGGCCGGCTGCACCCGCTCCGGCGGCAGCCTCCTGCTTCCGGGCGGACGTCCGCTGACGATCGAGTTCCTGGACGATGATCCGGTCTTCGATGCGGTGACGCAGCCATTCATCCGCAACCTCGGGCTGCTCGGCATCAAGGCGACCCTGCGCGTGGTCGACCCTTCGCAATACCAGACACGGCTCAAGGATTTCGACTTCGACGTCTCGCCGCGCCGCTACAGCAGCGGTCTGACGCCCGGCGCGGAGTTGCGCGAGACCTACGGCTCCCGGGCGGCCAAGACGGCGGGCTCGAACAACCTGTCGGGGATCGCGGACCCCGCCATCGACGCGCTCCTCACCGCCATCGCCGACGCCAAGTCCCGGGCGGATCTCACCGCCGCCTGCCGGGCCCTCGACCGGGTGCTGCGCGCCGGGCGCTACTGGGTGCCGATGTGGTACGCCTCGACCCACCGCCTCGCCCTGTGGGATGTCTACGGCCGGCCGGCGAACCCGCCACAATACGAGCTCGGCGCGCCGTCAACGTGATGGTTCGACGCCGACAAGGCCAAGCGGATCGGGCGGGAATGACGCGATGATCGCCTACATCCTGCGTCGCATCGGCCTGATGATCCCGACCCTGCTGGGGATCATGCTGATCACCTTCACGATCATCCAGTTCGCCCCCGGCGGCCCGGTGGAACGGGTGCTGTCGCAGCTCCAGGGCCAGCGCGACGGGGCGATGTCCCGCGTGACCGGCGGCGGCGGCGATCTCGGCGGCGGCAGCCGGCCCGCGGGCAGTGGCGGCGAGGCGAGTTCGCGATATCGCGGCGCGCAAGGCTTGAGCCCGGAATTCATCGCCAAGCTGGAGAAGCAGTTCGGCTTCGATAAGCCGGCACCCGAGCGCTTCGCCAAGATGATCTGGGACTATGTCCGGTTCGATTTCGGCCGCAGCTATTTTCGCGACGTAACGGTGATCCAGCTCATCAAGGAGCGCCTGCCGGTCTCGATCTCGCTGGGCCTGTGGATGACGCTGCTGTCCTACGCGATCTCGATCCCCCTCGGCATCCGCAAGGCTGTGAAGGACGGCGAGCGGTTCGACCGCTGGACTTCTTTCGTGGTGATCATCGGCTACGCGATCCCGGGCTTCATGTTCGGGCTGATGCTGATCATCTTGTTCGCGGGCGGCTCGTTCTATCAGTGGTTCCCGCTGCGCGGCCTGACCAGCGAGGGATGGGAAGATTTTTCGACCTGGCACAAGGTGACCGACTACGCGTGGCACATGGTGCTGCCGCTGACCGCACTCGTGATCGGCGCCTTCGCGACCTCGACGCTTCTCACCAAGAACTCGTTCCTCGACGAAATTCGCAAGCAATACGTGCTGACCGCGCGGATGAAGGGGCTGTCGGAACGGCGGGTGCTTTACGGACACGTTTTCCGCAACGCGATGCTGATCGTGATCGCGGGTTTCCCCGGGGCCTTCATCTCGGCCTTCTTCACCGGCTCGCTGCTGATCGAGACGATTTTTTCGCTGGATGGGCTCGGGGAACTGTCGTTCCGGGCGATCGTCGGGCGCGACTACCCGGTGGTGTTTGCCACGCTCTACATCTTCTCGTTGCTTGGGCTGGCGGTGAACCTGCTGTCCGACCTGATCTATGTCTGGATCGACCCACGGATCGACTTTTCCGCGCGGGCGACATGAAGATCTTTTAGATTATTTGCATGCAAATGTAGGATGTGGTACGCGTAAAATTATTTCAGATTAGGTAGAAATAAAAAATTTCATCTCGATCCCGGCCCCTTCAACCTGCATCTGCTGGGCTGACATAGATCGTCTTTGCTGGCAATAATACCGCAGGCCCGATCCTGAGCTGCACCTTTAGGCAAACGGATCGGGGTACTGTTTTCCGGCGCGGGCTCATCGTCGATGTTTGACCAGGACGAAACGACGAAATCCGAGCCGCGTCATCATCCGATCGCCGTCATCGGAGCAGGCTTCAGCGGTACGATGGCGGCGGTACAGTTGCTCGCGCGCTTGCCACAGCACCAGCCGGTTCTGTTGTGTGAACGCGCGGAGCGCTTCGGCAGCGGTCGCGCCTACTCAACCGAGAACCCCGACCACCTGCTCAACGTGCGCGCCGCCAACATGAGCGCCTATCCCGACCGGCCGTCTCATTTCGAAGACTGGCTCCTGGAGATCGGCGAGGGTGAGATGGGAGCCGGCGCCAGCGACCCTGCGATCGGGCATGGCCGCGATGGCATCCGGCAGACCCCGGCTGGGACCTTCGCGGCACGCGGGCTGTACGGAGATTATCTAGCGGGAATTCTGACCGAAGCGATGACAAGCGGTACGCCGCCGCGCCTGCACCTGCTCAACGACCTGATCATCGACATCGTGCCGGACGAGAACCGTCTGGTCCTGGTTGCCGAGGGCGGCCAACGCGTCGAAGTCGCCGGTGCGGTGCTGGCGATGGGCAACCTTGCCCCGCCCCATGAACCGGCAAGCCGCTTCCGTGTAGATCCGTGGCGTCCAGAGCCATACGGACGGCTGCATCCCGATCATCCGGTTCTCATCATCGGCACCGGTCTCAGCATGGTCGACGCGGTGATCAGTCTTCGGCGCCACGGCTTTTCCGGACAGATCTTCGCGCTCTCGCGGCGGGGTCAGATCCCGGCCGTCCATGAACGCACTGATCCCTGGCCGCGTCCGGACTTCACCGCCGCCGAAGCCCGCTCACTCAACCGGCTTCTGGCCCGGATTCGTCGGGAAGTCGCCTCTGCGGCTCAAGCTGGTATCGGCTGGCGTGGGGTGATCGACGCCTTGCGGCCGGTCACGGACGCCCTGTGGCTCGGACTTCCGCAAGCCGACAAGGCCCGATTCCTGCGCCATCTCCGCCCGTTCTGGGACACGCATCGGCACCGCGCCGCGCCGCCCGTGGGAGCCGCCATCGCCCGCGAGATCAAAGCCGGCGCTCTGCAGATTCAGGCCGGCAAGCTGGTGGCGATCGAGGATCAGGCAGGCGAAGCCCGTGTCATTTACCGTCCGCGGGGTGCATCCGAACGCAAGACCCTCGGTGTGCAGCTCATCCTCGATGTTCGCGGCGTCGGTCGTGTTGCCGATACGGCCGACCCGCTCCTGCGCAATCTGATCGGTCGCGGCCTTGTACAAGCCGGCCCGTTCGGCCTGGGCCTCGCCGTGCGTCCCGATCTGACGGTCATGGGCGCTTCCGGCACTCCAGCGCGCCTCTGGACGCTGGGCCCGCTGCTCCGCGGCGCATACTGGGAATGCACGGCCGTGCCGGATATCCGCAACCAAGCCGTCGACCTGGCCCAGTCCGTCGCGGCAACGCAGTGACAGTCTGGGTTACTGTGACCCCTGCGAGGACGTGAGAGTCGTTCCCAATCAGGTCACTCAGCGCCCAGGGCGCGCACCCAGAACCCGCGCCACGGTCAGGCGCAGAGCCTGGGCGCTCCGATACCCCACCGCCGCCGCCACGGCAGCGGGCGCCCGTCCCTCGGCGGTGAGCGCCAGCGCGCGGATCACCCGGGCGCGGGCCCGCCAATCGCCGAAGCTCAGGCCCGTTTCCGTGCGAAAGCCCCGGGTCAGCGTGCGCCGGCTCGCCCCAGCGCGGTCGGCCCAGGCGTCGAGGTCGTCCTCCGAGGCCGGATCCTCGATCAGACCCAGGCAGACCCGGCGCTGGCGCGGATCGCGCGGCAGCGGCAGCGTGAGCGGCGTCGCGGGCGCGCGGGCGATCTCGTCGACCACCAGGGCCGCGAGATGGCCGCCGCGGCCGTCCTCCGTGTAGAGCACCGGCTCCTCGGCCAAAGCCGTCAGGGCTGCCGCGAGGAGCCGCGACACCGCGATCACACGGCAGCCCGTCGGGAAGCCCACGACCGCGGCGGGATCGAGATACGCTGAGCACATCGACACCGCGCCGTGGGTCGCCACCGCGTGCGGCAGGCGTGGCGGAATCCACAGAGCATGGCCCTCCGGTACGACCCAGGTGCCATCCTCCGCCGAAGCCATCATCAGGCCCGCGGTCGCGTAGAGGAGTTGCGCCCGCGGGTGGAAATGCCGGTCAAGCACCATCCCGGCCGCATAGGCCTTGGGCATCACCGCGACCGCGCGTGGCACGTCCTGATAGTCAGCCGCATTTGTGGATCGCCCGACGAGGGATGAAAACGGCCCGTTCGCATACATATCCGGCCCGACACCTCCATCGGGTCAGGCTATCAGGGTCCGATCCTGGAGGATACGCCGCGATGGATTCGGACACCCTGTCCCGCCGCACCCTGCGCTTCGTCAACGTCGCGCACGCCCTCGACCACTTCGTGCTGCTGATCTATCCGACCGCGGTGATCGCCATCGCGAGCCAGACGGGGCTCGGCTACGGCGAGTTGATCGGGCTTGCCACCGGCGCTTTCGTGGCCTTCGGCTTGTGCTCGCTGCCGATGGGATCGCTCGCCGACCGGTTCGGCCGCCGCACCATGCTGGCGGTGTTCTTCTTCGGTTACGGCCTGTCGTGCCTCGGCGTCGCCACCGCCTCGACGCCGCTCGCCTTCGCACTCTGGCTCTGCGTGCTCGGAGTGGCCTCGGCGATCTATCATCCGGTCGGCTCGGCCATGCTGGTGACCCATGCCCGGCGACTGGGCCGCGACCTCGGGCTCAACGGCGTCTGGGGCAATTTCGGCGCAGCCTCGGCCTCCGGCGTCACGGCGCTGCTCGCGGCAACCGTCAGTTGGCGCGCGGCCTTCGTAGTGCCGGGCCTGATCTGCCTCGCCTGCGGGACCGCGTTCCTAGCGCTGGTGCCGGGCGACGGCGACGCGGCGGGGAAGAAGGCCGGCGGCGCCGCCGTGCTCCCGGTGACGAGGCCCTGGGCCCTGATGGCGATGTTCGCCCTGGCGATCTTCGCGGGCGGCCTGACCTTCAACCTGACCACGATCAGCCTGCCCAAGGTGATCGACGAGGGGGTCGGCCACGCCCTGCCGCTGGCGCTCACCGGCTCGATCGCTACCGTGGTGTTCCTGTTCGGCGCGCTGATGCAGCTTGCCATGGGCCGCCTGATCGACCGCTACAGCTTGCCGGCCCTGTTCGTAGCGTTGTCGGTGTTGCAACCGCTCGGCCTCGGGATCGCGGCGTTCAACACGGGCCTGCCGCTGCTCGCGGGGCTCGTGATCGCCATGACGGCCATCTACGGGCAGGTGGTGATCAACGACGCCATGATCGCGCGCTACGTGCCCGCCGCCTACCGTGCCCGGGCCTACAGCGTGCGCTACTTCGTGGGCTTCACGGCGAGCGGCTTCGTGGTGCCGGCGATCGCGCTGCTGCACGACCGCGGCGGCTTCGGGCTGGTGCTGGGCGTAGCCTCGGCCTGCGGCGCGGTGGTCTGGCTCTCGGCGATCGGCTTCCTGAAGCTGACGCAGGCAGCCGACCGGCCCGCCTTGGCCGCCGCTGAGTAGCCCGGCGGTTTGCGGGTCGGGCCCTGCGCTGCTACGCGGCGGCCATTCGATCCGAGAGCGCCCCGTGACCGCCTTGTCCCTCGTCATCCGGCCCGAGCAGCCGGAGGACGCCCCCGCCATCGAGCGCCTCCAGGCCCGAGCCTTCGGCCCCGGCCGCTTCGCCCGAACCGCCTATCGGCTGCGCGAGGGCGCGGCCGAGCGGATGGATCTCGGCGTCACCGCGTGGGTGGGCAGCTTCCTGGTCGGTTCTGTGCGGATGGGCCCGGTGCGAGACGGTGCGATGCCCTTCGTGATGCTCGGGCCGCTCGCGGTCGATCCGAGCTTCGAAGGCCGCGGCATCGGCGGCACCCTCACCCGCGCGGCGATCGACGCGGCGCGGCAGGCGGGCGACGGGCTGGTGATCCTGGTGGGGGATGCGCCCTACTACAGCCGCTTCGGCTTCGATCCGGTCCCACCGGGGCGGCTGACCCTGCCGGGCCCGGTCGATCCGGCACGCCTGCTCTGGCTGGAGCTGATCGAGGGTTTTCGCGACGGTGTCGCCGGCCCGGTCGAGGCGATCCGAGCCTGACAACGGGATCCCAAAGGGCCGAGGCCCTTGGGCGGGTTGTCAGGGCAGCGCCATCACGTGCCTTCGCAGGGCTCTGCCCTGCACCCGCGAAAGGTCTCGACCTTTCGAAACCATGACGGTCACGCCCGTCGCAGCGCCAGGGCGGCGATCAGCCCGGCTGCAAGCAGCGCCAGCGCCACCGGCGTCGCCGAGGTGGCGGGCCACGCGGAGGCGGCCGCCGTGAAGATGGCCCCGAAGCTCATCTGCGTGAAGCCGTAGAGGCTGGAGGCCGAGCCAGCCGCGTGCGGATCGACGTTCATCAGCCCGGCCACCGCGTTGGGGCTGAGCAGGCCGACGCCGACCGCGTAGGCGAAGAGCGGCACGATCAGGCTGACGACACCGAGCATCCCGGTCCGGTCGACCACCAGCAGGGTCAGAGCCGCCGCGATGCAAAGGATGTTGCCGCGCCGCGCCGCCTTCCGGATCGGCACCCGCGCGGCCAGCCGGCTGGCCAGCACCGCGCCGCCGACCATGCCGAACACAACGATCAGGCAATCGAACCCGACCTCCTGCGACGAGCGTCCGAGGCGGTCCACGAGCAGGAACGGCGCCACCGCCAGGAAGGCGTAGAGGCTGGTGCCGCCGCAGGCCCCCGCCACGAGATAGGCGCGAAAAACCGGGACCCGCACGAGCCGCAGGTAGCCGGCCAACACAGCGACAAAGCCGGGCAGCGCCACCTTGTGCCGGTTGGTCTCAGGCAGGGTGAACACCACCAGCGCGCCGAGCACTGCAACGAGGCCGGCCAGCACCACGAACACCGCCCGCCAGCCGAAGGCCTCGTTGACCACACCGCCAATGGCGGGCGCCAGCGCAGGGGTGAGCGTCATCGCGGTGGTGAGGATCGCCAGCTTGCGGGCGGCATCCTCGCGGGTGGAGACGTCGCGCACCATGGCGCGACCGATCACCAGCGAGCCGCAGGCGCCGAGTGACTGGAGCACCCGCGCCACGAGCAGCACGCCGATATTCGGCGCCGGGATCGCGAGCAGCAGCCCGGCAAGGTAGAGGCCGAGCCCGCCGATCAGGATCGGCCGCCGTCCGTACCGATCCGAGAGCGGGCCATAGAGGAGCTGACCGCCCGCGAGGCCAATCAGGTAGACCGTGATGGTGAGTTGCGCACCGGCCGCGTTGGTGCCGAGATCGACCGCGACGGCCGCGAGCGCCGGCACGAAGATGTGCAGCGCCACCGTTCCGGTCATGGTCACGGCGACGAGCAGTGGGAGGGGCGCCCGGCGCTCCTGCCCATCGGGACTTCGGTCAGCCAAGGGGTCCTACGCGGGTTTCAATCCGGCAGGATGCCGGGGTGCAGCCCCGGAGCAAGGGTTGCGCCCAACGCCATGCCGGCGGAACGCGGCTGACAGGCGGAAGCCGGGATGCGCCCGGCCGGGCCCGTTACTCCCGCTTCGGAAGCGGCTGCGGGGTCGGCAGCGGCGCGTTCATATCCTTGGTCGGACCCCCGACCTCGAGATCCTTGGCCTTGTCGACCGCCTCGGGATCGGCCTTCGCGGCCGGCTCCTTGGCGACTGGCGCCGACGGGGCGGTCGGCTCGGCGGGGATCATGCTCGAAGGCTGGCCCTGCTGGTCGCTGTCATGGGCGCTGGCGGGCGGCGACGGGGCGTTGCGGTCGCTGGACTCGCTCGGCGCACGCGGGCTGCCCGGGGACTTCTGCTCGACCGGCTTGGCGGTGCTGGCATCGGCGGGCTTCGCCGGGCTGTCCTTGCCCTCGGATGGCTTGGACGCGGCCGGCTGTGCAGCCGTCGGCTTGTCGGCCGGTGCGGCGGCCGGCTTCTCTTCAGTCTTTGCAGCCGCCGGGGTCGCCGCAGGCGGCGCATCGGATTTCTCGACGGCCGGCAGCGGCTTCGGAGTTTCCGCGTTCGTGCGCAGGTAGGCGATGACGTTGGCGCGCTCCTGGGGCGAGGCGATGCCGGCGAAGGCCATCTTGGTGCCCTTCACGTAGCCCTTCGGGTTCGCCAGGAACTCGTCGAGATCCGCATAGGTCCAGGCGCCGCCCTTCTCCTTCAAGGCCGCCGAGTACTCGAAGCCCGCATGCGCGCCCTTCGGCCGCTCAACCACCCCGTACAAGGCGGGGCCGACCTTGTTCGGGCCGTCCTTCTCGAAATTGTGGCAGGCATGGCAGGCCTTGGTGCCGGCCTCGCCTTTCTCGACATTGGCGCTCGCGAGCCGGACCGCGATCGGCTCGACCTTGGCCTCCGGCGCAGCGTTGGCGGCGGCCTCCGGCTGTGGCTCGGGCAGGTCGTAGCCGGCTTTGCCTGCCGGTTTTGGATGGTAGATCAATTCGGCGACGAAACCCGATCCGGCCGCGAACAGCAGGGCGCCGAGGACCGCGCCCAGGACTTTGTTCACCTCGAACGAGTTCATGCTCTTCTCGCGTCTCGGCCCGGCCCTGTCGCGCACCTGACATGGGCGAGCGAGTTCGAACGCCGGACATTGGAAGATTTCGCGGTTGCCTTAGCCGTTCAGAGCGGTTCCTGACAATGCCGCCGACGACCCCCGCGTCGCTCCGGCGCAGAATTGTGCAATCGAATCGTCAAGCTTGTCACCGGGCGGCATCTTTTCGCCGATGCGGTGTCCCGGCCGAGGGATCGACGAGGGGACGACAACCGGAAGCCGGCCTGTTAAGCAGCCCGCCCGCACGCGGGCGTGGCTGTTCGACCCGCGCCACAGGTGCGAATCGTCGGGTCCGAACGCGATGTCCGATCCCCTGGTCCTGATTCCGGCGCGCCTCGCGGCGACCCGGCTCCCCGACAAGCCGCTGGCCGACATCGCCGGCGAGCCGATGATCGTCCATGTCTGGCGCCGAGCCGTCGAGGCCGGGATCGGCCCCGTGGTGGTGGCCACCGACACGGCGGAGATCGCCCGGGTCGTGGAGGCCGTGGGCGGCCTCGCGGTGATGACCCGCTCCGACCACCCGTCCGGCTCCGACCGGCTGGCCGAGGCGCTGGATATCGTCGATCCGGAGGGGCGCCACGACGTGGTCGTCAATGTGCAGGGCGACCTGCCGACCATCGATCCGGCGATCATCGGCGCTTCGATCCTGCCGCTCGCCGACCGGACCGTCGACATCGTGACGCTCTGCGCGCCGATCACCGATCCGCACGAGGCCGACAACCCGAACGTCGTGAAGCTGGTCGGCCACGTGGTTGGACCCGGGCGGCTGCGCGCCCTCTATTTCACCCGCGCCCGCGCGCCCTGGGGCGACGGGCCGCTCTGGCACCATATCGGCCTTTACGCGTACCGCCGGACCGCGCTCACCCGCTTCGTCGGCCTGCCGCCGGGGGAGCTTGAGCTGCGCGAGAAGCTGGAGCAGCTCCGGGCGCTGGAGGCCGGCATGCGCATCGACGCCGTAATCGTGGACGACCTGCCGCTGGGCGTCGACACCCCCGCCGACCTGGAGCGCGCCCGCGCCCTGCTCCAGGGCCGACGCCTGAACTGATCGCCTGACGAATCTGCGAGCCATGACAGACCGCACTATCGCCTATCAGGGGGAACCCGGGGCCAACTCGCATATCATCTGCGCGCAGGCCTATCCGGACTGGACGACGCTGCCCTGCCCTAGCTTCGAGGACGCCTTCGCGGCGGTCACGGAGGGCCGGGCCCAGCGCGCCATGATCCCGATCGAGAATTCGATCGCGGGCCGGGTCGCCGATATCCACCATCTGATCCCGCTCTCGCCGCTGCACATCGTGGCCGAGCATTTCCTGCCGATCCATTTTCAGCTGATGGTGCTGCCGGGCACGCCGATCGAGGCCCTCAAGAGCGTCCACAGCCACGTCCATGCGCTGGGCCAATGCCGGCGGATCATCCGCCGCCTCGGGCTGAAGGCCGTGGTGGCGGGCGACACTGCGGGTGCGGCCCGGGAAATCAAGGAATTCGGGGATCCGAGCCGGGCGGCGCTGGCGCCTGCACTGGCTGCCGAAGTCTACGGCCTCGACATCCTGGCGCGCGACGTCGAGGACGAGGTGCACAACACCACCCGCTTCGTGGTGTTCTCTCCCGAGGCCGAGCCGGTGGCACCCGGGACGGGGCCTTGCGTGACGAGCTTCGTGTTCCGGGTGCGCAACATTCCGGCGGCGCTCTACAAGGCGCTGGGCGGCTTCGCGACGAACGGCGTCAACATGTCGAAGCTTGAGAGCTACATGATAGACGGCGAGTTCACCGCCACGCAATTCTACGCGGAGGTGGACGGCCACCCCGAGGATCCGGGCCTCGCCCGCGCCCTCGATGAGCTCGCCTTCTTCTCCCGCGAGCTGCGGGTGATCGGCACCTATCCGGCCCATCCGTTCCGCGAGGCGGCAAGGCCGGCGGCGGAGTAGGCGCAGATCCCTCGCGAGGCGCAGCGTTCGGTCACAAACCGGGTTTCCGCGATCGTGTTCAGCGCTCGGCCGCGCTCGTGAGGGCCGCCTCGATAAAAGCCGAACGGGTGAGCCCCCTGGCTTCGGCTGCCTCATCGGTCAGCCGCAACAGGCCCTTGTCGATCATGATGTTGATGCGCACGCGTTCGCCGGGGACCCGCCGCGGGATGACGAGTTGCACCAGGGCGTCCTCTAGATCCTCGGCGACAGACGGATCCGTACGAAGCTCCGACAGAGTGCGTGCCGGTGGCAACGGTGCGCCGTCCGCAATCACCATAGCGAGATGCCCCGAAAGGGCCTCGCGCGCCGCGTCTACGGCGGCTTCGAAGCTCGGGCCTGCCGAGACACAGCCGGGCACATCCGGGAACGTGACGCCCCACTCGGACACGCCGACAGGTGGATGGAGGAGGGCGATGTAAGCCGTCATGGATACCTGTGTGTCACACTTGCCAAGCGCTTCGCTCATAATCCGGCTGCCCGCATGATGGCCTTGACCGTTTTGGGATGCATATCCTTCTTCGGATGTGGGATCGTGATCTTTCCTGATTTTGCCGGATGCTTGAAATGCCGGTAGCTTCCGGTAGTTGAATGCCAGATCCAGCCATCTTTCTCCAAGAGGCGGATCAGATCCTTCGCGTCCACAATGCGCTCACCCCGGTGCAGCAGATGCTGGCCGGAGAAATGTGGAACAGGTGTGTAATGTTCGCAAGCACCGACAGGTTTATCGCTTGCAACCTCACTCCCGCCGCAGCACCCGGTCCACCGCGACATCCGACCAGAAGCCCGGCCGGAAATCCCGCTTCAACGCCTCCGGATCGTAGATCGTCTCGACCCAGGTGAGGAAGTCGATCCCCTTCGCCTCGCCCTCGATCCGGTAGCGGACGAAGAACGCGTCGAGGATGCCGGTCTTCGCGAAGCGCAAATGGCCGTATCGGGCCGAGAGCTGGCGCGCGGCTTCTGCGACGGGGCGGCCCTCGTGCAGGATCAGGTAGAGCGCCGAGGCGAGGCCGGCCCGGTCGGCGCCCGACTTGCAGTGCATCACGGCCGGGTAGTCGATACCGGCGAAGAACGCCTTGGCGGCCAGGATGGTCGCCCGGTCCGGCGCCTCTCGGGAGCGCAGCACGAACTCGACGAGCTTCAGCCCGTGGCGCTCGCAGGCCTCCCGCTGCAGGGGCCAGGAGCCGTGCTCGCGCCCGCCGCGGAGCGAGATGACCGTGCGCACGCCCTCGGCCCGGAAGCGGGCGAGCTGGTGCGGACCGGGCTGGGCGGAGCGCCAGAGCGCCCCCGAGCCGACCCGGTGGCGGTTGAGGTAGGCGAGCCGGAACACGCCGTGATCCATCAACAGCATGTTGGCCCAGGCCCGCAGCCGGTCACCGGGGCCGGCGATCGGCCGCTCGAAGCGCGAGATTCGGGCCATGCGGCGCGCGTAGCGCGTCTCGGGCTTGAGGAAGCGGTTGAACAAAGCCGGGCTGCCGCGGGGAAGGAACGCGGGCTCTAACAGTCGTCCGCCGAGCCGGCAATTCACCGGCGAACCGACCGGCCCCCTGCCCCCCTCGTGTTCGGCGCCGATCTTGCCTTCACTCCGCCTGGATCGGCATCGAACCTGGGCGGACCGCGCGGGTTCTCCGCGGGTTGGACGAGGGGAGCCCGAAGCCCATGAGCACGCGCACCACGAGCATCCGCCGAGCCCGCGAGGCCGATCTCGGCGGCTTGTCGAAGGTGTTCGATGCGTCCTGGCGGGAGGCCTATCGCGGCCTCATCCCGGGCGTCGCCCTGGAACGCCTGATTGCAGGTCGGGACCGGGCGTGGTGGCAGGGCGCCCTGCGCCGGGGCCGCCCGGTCGCGATCATGGAGACCGCTGACCACGTGGTCGGTTACGCGTCCTACGGGCGGACGCGCAGCCGGGCGCTGGGCACGGAGGCCGAGATCGATGAGTTGTATCTTCTGCCAGAATACCAGGGCGTCGGCCTCGGTCGCCGGCTGTTCCGGGCTGTCCGCAACGATCTCGCCGATCACGGCCTTACGCATCTCGGCGTCTGGAGCCTGGAGGACAATGACCGCGCTGGCGCCTTCTACGAGGGTCTCGGCGGCAAGCCGGGCCCGCGGGTGCTGGACCGGGTGGCGGGTGTTCCGCTGCCGAAGGTCGGCTACCTGTTCGGCTAACGTTTTCCCAGGCGCGTTGCGGAACCGTAGCGGCAACCGATTTGCAAGTTCGGGCCGCGCCTCTAAGAGAACCGGGACACGATCGGCACCCCGGATCCTGGAAGCGGAACGCCATGAAAATCGACGCCATCCCGCTCGGCAAGAAGCCGCCGCACGACGTCAATGTGATCGTCGAGGTGCCGCTCGGCGGCGAGCCGATCAAGTATGAAATGGACAAGGAGTCCGGCGCGCTGGTCGTCGACCGGTTCCTGTACACGCCGATGTTCTATCCGGGGAATTACGGCTTCATTCCCCATACCCTGTCGGGCGACGGCGATCCCTGCGATGTGCTGGTGGCCAACACCCGCGCGGTCCTGCCGGGCGCGATCATCAGCGCGCGCCCCGTGGGCGTGATGGTGATGCAGGATGAGGGCGGCGAGGACGAGAAGATCATCGCGGTCCCCTCCCGCCACCTGACAAAGCGCTACGACCGGGTCGAGAACTACACCGACCTGCCTGACATCACGATCCAGCAGATCCAGCACTTCTTCGAGCACTACAAGGATCTGGAGCCCGGCAAGTGGGTCAAGTTCGTCCGCTGGGGCGACAAGGAAGAGGCGCACCAGCTGATCGAACAGGCGATCGAGCGGGGCAAGACCAAGGCCTGATCCAACACTCTTGCGGGTCGGCGCCCCGTTCCGCGGTCGGGGCGGAGCCCGGCCGCGACGGCGATTTCCTGTCGCGGGAATGGCACGGCGCACCCAAGGCGCCGATGCTACGATTGCCTGCGCCAGAGGCGCTGATGGGTAAAAGATGGCTCGAATCCCGGTAATTCTCGGTCTCGTTGGCGTTCTGCTGATGCAGGACGCTGCGTCCGCAGCGGATCTGCGCACGGTCGCGCCCCTCGGCGGTTTCCGGGCGACCTGTGAGGATCTCGGGACCTTCTGCTTCGCGGATGCCTGCGGCCGCGATCAGATCGAGGCCGCTCAGGGCTGCCGAGCGCGATGCCCGAGTGCGGCGATCATGAGCGTGACTCCGGCGACGTGCCCACGCCTGGAGACAGAGCGGTTTCCTGTCCTGCGCCGGCGCGGTTGAGCGTTGCCCCTTTCGTCTGTGCGCTGCCGCGGCCGGAAATGTACCTGTGTTAAAAAATCAAGCGCCCGCGGCAACGAAACGCGGAACGCGGCATTGACCAAGCTTAACGTGTTCACTGATCAACATAAGGGCGCGGACAGATGCTCGCGAATGCGCGCGATGCCCGCAGGCGAACGATGCGGACGAGCGATCTTCAACCGCCACGGGCGGGACTGAATTCAGACCCGGTTCTGTACGGTGTGGCTGCTGGTTTGGCAGCCCTGTTCCCGCTGGTGAAGGCCGGCGACTCTTCGGCCGAGCCGGCCCACGCTGGTCCATCGACACGGGCCAAGAGCACCGCCGACGCTGCGTGATTGGGGCGTGAGGTGACGGGCGGTACCGTCAGCACGCGAGCCGGGCGAGAAGCAGCAGCGTCGCCATCACCGGAGCGGCGGCGGCAAGCCAAAGGGCGCCGGCGTGGATCCCGCCGGGCCCTGAAAAGCGCACACTCCGTGCCACACCGGGGCGCAGATCCGCGCCGCGCCCGATACCGATCCCGACTGGCATCCATGGCCTCCTCGATACCCGAGGAGTAGGAGCCGAAACCCGCCAAGACCGTCTGAATGCCCGCCGGCCTTCGTGCGGCGTGGTGAACGGCCGCTTAAAGGGCGCGGTCGAACTTCAGCTCACCGTTCGGGCTCTTCAGGACCAGCTGAGAGCCGACGAGGTCCCACACCGCCGAGGTGCGCAGGGCAACGAAGAAAGCCTGTTCGGTGGCCGCGAGGCCCTTGTCGCAGTTCTTCTTGGTCAGCGCGAGCGGACCGACCGCGATGTGCTGCTCCTTCAGCGGAAAAGCGGTCGCCGCGAAGGTGTTGCAGCCGCCGTAGCCGCGGGCGCGGTACTGTTTGTCGATGATGAAGCTCGGCCGGTCGCCGCCTGCGAACGGCTTGCCGTTGAGACTGACGGCCGTCCATGTAGAATCGAGCGGGAAGATCTTCTCGCTGGCCTTGGCCCCCGGCACGTACTGGGGCTTCTTCTCGTCTTCGCCGCCTGGACGGCGGTTGCCTTTACCGAAACCCGTGGGAGACCCCATCTGGGCCTGCGCCTGCGTCGCCGCGGTCAGACCCGCAGCCAGAACCGTGCAGGCCAAGGTTGCGATCAGCACCCCTCTCATCGTTCAGTCCCCATCTCGCGCGCTCTGCGCTCAGGTCATTCCAAATCCGGACGCGCCGCTAAGCGCGGTCCGATTCCCCGCGCAGCGACGGATGCGACAGGATTTCAGCACAATTGTGGTCGAGCGCCCGATACCGTGCCCGGAAACGATCCGCGACGGCCATCGTTGTTGTTGATTGGAGATCGGGAGAGTGACCTTGGTAGGATCGGACGAGGGTGCACAGAGCGGGGCGGGCACGCCGGCGATGAGCCCGGCCCAATCGCGGGCGGCGCGCGGTCTGCTCGGATGGTCCGAGGCGGATCTGGCCGTGAAGGTTGGCCTGTACGAGAGGCTCGTGCGCGACTTCGAGGCTGGCTATGGCAATTCGCCGAGCGGACAGATCGAGGCCCTGCGCAGTGCGCTCTGCGCGGCGGGCGCGGTGTTCACGGATGCGCCGACGCCAGGTGTCCATTTGGCGAACGCGCCGGGGACCGACGAGGGAACCCGTCTCGGTGCGCTCACCACCGAGAACGACCGGTAACCGTCAGCACAGCGAGCGCGTCGCTCAGGGCGCGTTCAGACGCTCGGGTCGATAGCCGAGGCCAAGCCCCGCACGCTGCTTGGAGCGAACCTTGACCGACCCTCTCAGCCCCCCGCTCCGAGATGCCGCGCGTTCCGCACCCCTCCGGACGGCGACTCGCTGATGCGTGCCGATGCATTCTTGGCTGCGGCCGACGCCCTGCCTCTGGCGAGCCTCGACACCCTGGTCGGGGCCGGTGGTCTGGTCATCGTGGCGCCCCATCCCGACGATGAAAGCCTCGGCTGCGGCGGCCTGATCGCCGCGGCGCGGGCGGCCGGGCGGCCCGTTCGCCTCGTCGTGGTGAGCGACGGCTGCGGCTCCCATACGGATTCCCAGCTCTATCCGCCCGAGAAGCTCCGTATCCTGCGCGAGGCCGAAACCGTGCGGGCAGTGGCAGTCCTCGGGCTCTCAGCGGAGGACGTCACCTTCCTGCGCCTGCCCGATGCGCATGTGCCGAGCGATGGGCCGGTCGCCGAGGAGGCGGCGCGAGCGATCGCGCAGGCCGCCTCCGTTTGCGGCGCAAGCGCGGTGTTCGTGACTTGGCGGCATGACCCCCATTGCGACCACAAGGCGGCCGCCGCCATCGTCGGTCTCGCCCGGCCGCACATGCCGGGGGTGCGAGTCTACGAATATCCGGTCTGGGGCTGGACCCTGCCGCCCGAGACCGAGGTTGGCGCCGCGCCGATGGGCCTTCGCCTCGACATGTCCGCGTATCGTGCAACCAAGGCCCGCGCCGTAGCGGCCCACCAATCGCAGACGACCGACCTGATCTCGGACGATCCTCAGGGGTTCCGGTTGGAGACCGCGATGATCGAACGGCTCTGCGGACCCTACGAGCGCTTCGTCGCGGTTTCGACATGAACCGGCGGACTGAAACCGTGCCGCCCGATTACTTCGCCGGAATCTATGCCAGCGATCCGGATCCCTGGCGCTTCACCAGTTCGGACTACGAGCGCGACAAGTACGCCGCGACGCTCGCGGCGCTGCCGCGAGCGCGTTACCGGTCGGCTTTCGAGCCGGCCTGCTCGATCGGGGTGTTCACCCGCGCCCTCGCCGGGCGCTGCGAGCGGCTGCTCGCCACCGACCTCGTTCCCTCTGCGGTGGACGCGGCCAGCGCCCGCTGCGCCGACCGACCCAATGTCGAGATCCGGCAGGGCGTCGTACCGACCGACCGGCCCGAAGGCCAGTTCGACCTGATCGTGCTGTCGGAGTTCCTGTACTTCCTGGCACCACCGGATCTGGCTGCCCTGGTGCGCCGGATCGGGGATGCGATTGAACCCGGCGGCGACATCGTCCTGGTGCACTGGCTCGGGGTGACCGACTATCCGCAATCCGGCGACGAGGTCGCCGAAGCCGTCATTGCGCAGGCCGCCCCGTTCGCCGGCCTGCTGCACAAGTCGCGGACGGCCGAGTATCGGATCGATGTCCTACGCGCCGGGTCCACCGCGTGAGCGCCACGGTCATCACCCTCAACAAGGGACGGGACGCGCATCTCGCCCGCCTGCTTGAAGGGCTCGCCCGCGGGGCGCCCCCCGCGACCTGCGTCGTCGTGGAGATCGGCGACGCGCCGGCAGCCCTTCCGGACCTGCCCTTCCCGGTTGAGCGCGTCCTGTTCCCCTATGCTGGCCTCCCGCTCGCGGCCGCACGCAATGCCGGCCGCCGGGCGGCCCAGACCGAAACGCTGGTCTTCCTCGATGTCGACTGCATCCCCTCGGCGGGCCTCGTCGCCGGCCTGTCCCGGGCCATCGCCGAACAGGACGGTCTGGTGTGCTGCGAGATCGGCTACCTGCCGGCCGGCGCCGTCGTGGATGGCTGGCGCGAGGGCGATCTGGATCGGCTGGGGCAGCCGCACCCGGTGCGCGTCTTCCCGGACGCTGGAGTTGTGACGGTCGCGCCGCAACCCGGGCTTTTCTGGTCGCTGGCCTTTGCGGTGCGCGCCGGGACTTATGACCGGCTCGGCGGATTCGACGAGTCGTTCTCGGGCTACGGCGCCGAGGACACCGACCTCGCGTTCCGGGCCGATGCGGCGGGGGTGCCGATCCTGTTCCTCGGCGGCCCGCGGGCCTACCACCAGCACCATCCGGTCTACGACCCGCCGCTTCAGCATTTTCGCGACATCGTGGCCAACGCAAGCCGCTTCCACGCCCGTCACGGCATCTGGCCGATGGACGGCTGGCTCGACGGGTTCGCGCGCCTCGGGCTCATTACCGCAGATTGGCGGGATGGAATCATAATCCGCCGCGAGCCGACGCCGGAGGAGATGGCGGCAGCGCGGCTGCCGGACACCAGGCCGTTCTGAACAGCACCATCCTTTCCCCTTGCGGGAGGGGTCGGCGCTTCGCGCGCTGGTTCTTGGCGAGGCGAAAGGCTTCGCCTATGTTCGGGAGTGGAGCCGGTGATGGCTACACCGGCTCCTGGCGATCACCCGTTAGGGTTTAGCCATGTCCAGAAAAGTGGATGGGCGGCGAGGCGGAGGCTGAAGCTCCACTCGCCGCTTTCTTTTCTGGCGATCGTCAGAACGATGACCATTCGTTCGACTCCCGGCCGCAACCAGCCGCGTGCGGCCAATCACGGGCGGGCTGGTGAGGCCCGCAGGACATTCGTACCTATGCGGCCTGAAGCGGCGCAACCGAAGTTACGCCTCCCTGGCGGCTCAGCCCTTCATGGCATTAGCCTTCTCGATCAGCGCCTCGGCCATGCGGATCGAGGCGATGTCGATGAGGCGGCCGTCGAGCGAGACGGCGCCGCGGCCGGCCTTGGCGGCTTCCTGCATCGCTTCGAGGATGCGGCGGGCCTTGGTCACCTCGGCCTCGGAGGGGGTGAACACCTCGTTGGCGAGATCGATCTGCGAGGGGTGGATCGCCCACTTGCCCTCGAAGCCCAGCGCCGCGCAGCGGCGGGCCGCCGAGGTGTAGCCGTCCGGATCCGAAAAATCGCCGAACGGACCGTCGATCGGGCGCAGGCCGTAGGCGCGGCAGGCGATCAGCATCCGATTCTGGGCGAACAGCCATGGGTCCTGCCAATGGGTCTGGCGATTGCCGGACTCGTCCTTGTCGGTGAGCACCGAGAAGTCGGGGTTTACGCCGCCGATCACGGTCGAGCGGGCGCGGGTCGAGGCGGCGTAGTCGGCCACGCCGAACGACATCGCCTCCAGGCGCTTCGACGACTGTGCGATCGCCTCGACATTGGCCATGCCGAGGGCGGTCTCGATCAGCACCTCGAAGCCGATCTGCTTCTCGCGCTTCTTGGCCTGCTCGATCTGGGTGACCAGCACGTCGATGGCGTAGACGTCCGCCGGCACGCCGACCTTGGGGATCAGCACCATGTCGAGCCGCGGACAGGCTTCGACGATGTCGACCACGTCGCGGTACATGTAGTGGGTGTCGAGACCGTTGATGCGGATCATCATGGTCTTGTCGCCCCAATCCAGGTCGTTGAGCGCCTGGATGATGTTGGTGCGGGCCTTCTCCTTGTCGTCGGGGGCGACGGCGTCTTCCAGATCGAGGAAGATCACGTCGGCGGACGAGGACGCCGACTTCTCCATGAAGGTCGGGTTGGAGCCCGGGACGGCCAGCTCGGAGCGGTGCAGGCGCGGCTTGGCCTGCTGGATCAGGGTGAAGCTCATGGGCGTTTCTCTCTCCTGGTGACGGTTCTGATGCCGGTGCGGGGTATCCGCTCGGCGGTGAAAGTGGCGCTCGTCAGGCTCGGCGACAGAGTGAGAGCGGATATTCGAGGACCGGCGCGTCCCCTCCCCCACTGCGGGCGAGGGAATGCGTCCGTGGTGGCCTCACCCGGTCGACCCGAAGCCGACCGCGATGCAGTTGATCGACAGCAGCAGGGCCGACTTCACCGCCTCGCGCCGGTCCTCGTCGGTCTCGGCGCGGTAGCGGGCGAGCAACTCCACCTGCTCGCTGCTCACCTGATTGATCGTGGGCAGGCGGCCCTTCAGGCGGTCGCGGAACAGCGGGAAACGCTCGGCCAGCTCCGCACCGCCGCTCACCCGCAGCACCATCTCGCGGGTCAGCGCGTACTCGGCCTCGATCATCCCGAAAATCCGGTCGCGGATGCCCGCATCCGGGACGAGGCCCGCATAGGCCCGGGCGATGTCGAGATCGACCATCATGAGCGTCTTCTCGACCTCGTCGAGGACGAGGCGGAGGATGCGAGACTCCTGGAACAGCCGCTTCAGGGTTGCCTCGCCCTCCCGGCCGCGCACGTCGATGAAGCTCGCAAGCCCGGAACCAACGCCGTACCAACCGGTGATCACGTGCCGGTTCTGCGACCACGCGAACACCCAGGGGATCGCCCGCAGGTCCGAGAGCGAGCGGGCACCGAAGCGACGCGCCGGACGCGAGCCGATGTTGAGGAGGGCGATCTCATCCAGCGGGCTCGCGGACTGGAAGTAATCGACCAAGCCCTCCGTCTGGAGGAGTTGCACGTAGGCCGCCCGGGACGCGCCGGCGAGCGCCTCCAGGGCGTCGTCATGGCCGGGGCTGGCCCGCTCGCCGTCGCCGGCCAGCGCGTGCTCGAACACCGAGGCCGCCAGAAGCTCCATCTGGTAGGCGGCGGTGCCGCGGTTGGCGTATTTGAACGAGACCACCTCGCCCTGCTCGGTGGTGCGGAACCGGCCGCGGATCGAGCCTGGCGGCTGGGCCATGATGCCCCGGTGGGTCGGCACGCCGCCGCGGCTCACCGAGCCGCCGCGTCCGTGGAAGAACGCGATGCCGATTCCGAGTTCCTGTCCGAGCCGGGTCAGCTTGCTCTGCGCCTTGTAGAGTTCCCAGTTGGCGGCGACGAATCCGCCATCCTTGTTGGAGTCGGAATAGCCGATCATCACCTCCTGAACCCCGCCCTGCCAGCGGGTGGAGCGGCGCACCACCGGCGTGCCGAGGAGCGCCCGCATGATCGCCGGGCCGGCGCGCAGGTCGTCGATGGTCTCGAACAGAGGCACGATCGGCAACGGGCAGATCTCGGTACCGGCCGCGTCGAGGAACACGCCGGCTTCCTTGGCCAGCAGGTAGGCGCCGAGCACGTCCTCCACCGAGCGGGTCATCGACAGCACGAAGGAACCGAAGGCCTCGCGGTCGAGGGCCTCACGCATCTCGGCGACCAGCGCGAAGGTGGCGAGCGTCTCCCGGGCGGCGTCGGGCAGATCCTCGAAGGAGCGCTCGGGATCGCGCGGCCGGGCGAGTTCCGTATCAAGCCACTGGCGCCACGCGGCCGAGCCGAGGGCGGGCGGCTCGCCGTCGCCATTGCGCTGGCGCCAGAGGGCGTGGAGCGTGTCGGTGGTCCGGGTGGTGTTCTCGCGCAGGTCGAGCCGGACTGTCGAGAAGCGGAAGATCTCCACCATCCGACGGACCGGGCGCACGAGATCGCGCGCGAGCGCCCCGCACTTGGCCTCGGTCAGGCCGCGCTCCAGGGTGCGCAGATCCTCGATCAGGCCGTCGGCGCTGGCATAGTCGGGGCCGGACGGGTGCTCGCCCTCGTTGCGCGCGATGGTCGCCTCGATCTTGCGCGAGACGCACGAGAGATACTGGCGGTAGGGCTCGCCCGGATTGCGCCGGGTGATCGCCCGGGCCTGACCGCTCTCGGCGAGTTGCCGGTCGAGTTCCGTGCGAAAGCTTTCGGGCAGCGGCAGCGAGCGCTCGGTCAGCGAAAGGGTACGACCCAATTCCCGCACGCCGTCGCGGTAGCGGGTCAGCGAGGCCAGCGCGTTGCGGTGCAGGGTCTGCCGGGTAACCGCCGCCGTGACGTAGGGGTTGCCGTCCCGGTCGCCGCCGATCCACGAGCCGAACTGGAAGAACGGCGGGACCCTGAATTCCGTGCCCGGATAGGTCTCGGCCAGCGCCTCGTGCAGGGCCTCCAACGTCTCGGGCAGCATCTCGAACAGGGTCTCGTCGAAGAAGTGCAGCCCCCAGGCCACCTCCCGCTCGACCGTGGCCTTCTCCAGGTGCAATTCGCCCGTCATCCAGACCAGCTCGATCTGGTCGCGCAACTCGTTCATGAGTCCGTTGCGCTCGCGATCGGTCCAGCGCGGCATTTCGAGTTCGCGCAGCACGAGATAGATGCGGCGGAATTTCTCCAGCACCGTCACCCGCTTGCCCTCGGTCGGGTGGGCGGTCAGCGTCGGGCGGATGCGCAGGTCGGTGAGCAGCGCCTGGATCTTCTCCGGGGGCACGCCCTGCTTGCGCGCGTCGGCGAACACCTTGGCGAAGGAGCCGCTGAGCGCGGCGCGCCCTTCGGTGCGCTCCACGTGGCGGCGGCGGCGCATCGCGGCGTTCTGCTCGGCGATGGAGATCAGCTGGAACCAGATGCCCTGCACCTGAAGGGCGCGCGCCAGCATCTGCGGCGAGAAGCGCGAGATGTCGGCCGTGCCGTGCAGGACCGCCTCGAGATCGGGGTCATGCTGGCGGGCAACGTCGAGCAGCGCCTGGAACAGGATGTCCAGCGCCTGCTCCGACGACGTGCCGACGATCACCGGCGGCGCGAAGGCCGTGGCATCGACGAGACCTGGGGTTGCGTGAAGGGTACGGGTCATAGGGCCACCTCGTGGCGCGCTGTCTACTCCCCTCCCCCTTGCGGGGAGGGGGTGGGGGGTGGGGGTGGTGCAGGAGGCACCGGAACGCCCCATCCTGAGCCACCCCCACCCTCGGTCCCTCCCCGCAGAGGGGAGGGAAGGATCTACGCTGCTCGGGCGAGCACGTCGGCGACCGTTTGCCCGAACGAACCCGGATCCGGCGCCACCGTCAGACCATACGAGCGCATGATGTCGGCCTTCTCGGCAGCGCTGTCGCCGGCCGCCGAGATGATCGCGCCGGCGTGGCCCATGCGCCGGCCCTTCGGCGCGGTCAGCCCGGCCACGAACCCGATCACCGGCTTCGACATGTTCTCGCGGATCCAGGCCGAAGCCTCGGCCTCCTGCGGGCCGCCGATCTCGCCGATCATCAGCACCGCATCGGTATCCGGGTCGGTCTCGAACAAAGCGAGGTGGTCGAGGAAGGACGAGCCGTTGATGGGGTCGCCGCCGATGCCCACCGAGGTCGAGATCCCGAGGCCGAGTTCCTTCAGCTGGGAGGCTGCCTCGTAGCCCAGCGTCCCCGAGCGGGAGATCACCCCGACATTGCCTGGCAGGTAGATGTGACCGGGCATGATGCCGAGCATCGCCTTGCCGGGGGAGATGATGCCCGCGCAGTTCGGGCCGACCACCATGGTCCGCTTTTCCTTGGGATAGCGGTACAGGTAGCGCTTCACCCGCATCATGTCCTGGGCGGGGATGCCGTCGGTGATCGAGCAGACCAGCCGCAGGCCGGCATCGGCCGCCTCCATGATGGCGTCGGCCGCGAACGGCGGTGCCACGAAGGTGATCGAGGTCGTGGCGCCGGTCGCCGCCACGGCTTCCTTGACGGTGTTGAACACCGGCAGGCCCAGATGGGTGCGCCCGCCCTTACCCGGGGTGACGCCGCCGACGACGTTGGTGCCGTAATCCAGCATTTCCTTGGCGTGGAACGTACCCTTGTCGCCGGTGATGCCCTGGACGATGATCGGGGTGGTCTCGTCGATGAGGATGCTCATGGCGCGGTCTCCCCTCAGTGCTTGGTCTTGGCGGAAGCGCAGGCGTCGACCGCCTTCTTGGCCGCTTCCGCGAGAGTGTCGGCGGTGATCAGATCGAGGCCGCTCTCGGCCAGGATCTTCTTGCCGGCCTCCACGTTCGTGCCGGCGAGCCGGACCACCAGCGGCACGTCGATCTTCACCTCGCGGGCGGCCTGAACCACACCCTCGGCGACCCAGTCGCAGCGGTTGATGCCGGCGAAGATGTTGACGAGGATCGCCTTCACGTTGCGGTCCGAGAGGACCAGCCGGAAGGCCGTCGCAACCCGCTCAGGCGAAGCACCGCCACCGACATCCAAAAAGTTCGCCGGCTCGCCGCCTGCGTGCTTGATCATGTCCATGGTGGCCATGGCCAGCCCGGCGCCGTTGACGATGCAGCCGATCTCGCCGTCGAGGCCGATGTAGCTGAGGTTGTGCTCGGCGGCTTGGGCCTCGCGGGGATCGCCCTGCGAGGGGTCGTGCATGTCGGCGATGCCCGGCCGGCGGAACAGGGCGTTGTCGTCGAACGACATCTTGGCGTCGAGCGCCAGCACCCGATCGTCCTTGGTCACGACGAGCGGGTTGATCTCCAGCATGGTGCCGTCGCAATCGCGGAACGCCCGATAGGCGTTCATGATCGTCTTCACCGCGGCCGAGACCTGCTTGATGTTGAGCCCGAGCTGAAAGGCGATCTCGCGCGCCTGGAACTGCTGCAGGCCCACCGCCGGCTCGACCACCACCTGGATGAGCGAATCCGGCTCGTTGGCGGCGATCTCCTCGATATCCATGCCGCCGCGTTGGCTGGCGATGACGCGGACGCGCTCGGCCTTCCGGTCCAGCACGTAGCCGAGATAGAGCTCACGCTCGAACGGGTCGGCGGTCTCGACATAGACCCGCTGGACCGGCTTGCCCTCGGGGCCGGTCTGGTGCGTGACGAGGCGCTTGCCGAGGAGGTCCTTGGCGGCGTCGCGGACCTCGTTGTAGGTCCGGCACAGCTTGATGCCGCCAGCCTTGCCACGGGCACCCGCGTGGATCTGCGCCTTGACGGCCCAGAACGAGCCACCGAGTTCGGTCGCCGCGTAGACGGCCTGATCCGGGCTGAACGCGATGGCGCCTTTGGGAACGGCCACGCCGAAGCTCGCGAGCAGCTCCTTGGCCTGATACTCGTGAACGTCCATTCGGCGCCTCCTCCGCGGTTCGTTGCCGCCGTTGATGCGCTTCACTTTAGTTGAGTCGAAGGAATACGCCCGTCAAATTTTTTGATCTATCGCTTCACGACGCCTTTTTCGCTGGCGCAACATCAATCGTATTTGATGCTGCGCTGCGGCATACAGAACAACAACGAGGCCCGGGCATGATGCACCCGGCCTCGACTGTCGATCCGTGATGCGGGGTTAGAGAGCGGCCGGTTCCATACGGATGTCGAGCGGTCGAGGCCGCCGGCTCACACGCGCCCTCCCCGCCCGCGTTGCGGGATATGGGCTACACAGATCGAAGGCACCGGAGAAATGCCAGGGCGCGAGGGGTCCCCTCTCCCGCGCTCGGGCTCGCTTCACTCAACTCGCCGAACCGGATCCACTTCCCTCTAGGCCGTAGCCCGCACGGGAGAGGAAAATCACGCCTCCAGCGGCAACGTTAGCGTTGCTGTCGCGTAGCGCGCGGCTCGCCTACGCGGATCTGCTCAAAAATCTTCGCCGGGCCAGTCCCCCGGTCCGGGCTCGTAGCAGGTATAGCCGATCAGGCAGTTCGGGTTATCGCGGGTGGGTCGGAAGGCGCGCTTGGCGATTTCGGTGGGCTCGCAGAACGACCGGTCGCGTACGAACCGGTCGTAGGTCATCCCACCGGTGCCCAGGACGAGAGCACCCCGCCCCTGGATCAGCTGGATCGTCTGCTGACAGGTCATCGCCGTACTGGAGGGCCGCGTCTGCGCTCCGACGGGCGTCGCGGCCAGGATGAGGGCCGCAGCGATCCGGGTCACCATGGCGTTCGTCTGCCTCGATCGTGAGCCATTCGGCTCGGACCTGCCGACAACCCCTGTTCGCGTGCGTTTATCCCGAAGCGAGGCACCGAAGGCGCGGCGATCACTCCTCGAAGGCTTCGACGTATACGGTTCCGGAATCCTGGCGGCGGGCAGCCTCCTCGATCCGGGCGAGTTGCGCCTGGGCCCGCCCGCACGGAAAGCCGTAGCGGGCCTGAACGCGCTCGCTGGCGATGCCGAGCGCGACGCGGCTCAAGCCCACGAACTCATCGACCGGGTAGTCCTGCCCGACCGCGAGGTGGTCCTTGATGACCAGCGAGGGCGAGTAGCAGGCCTCGCGGGATCCGTCCGGCCAGCGGATGTGGAAGCGCATCTCAGGCATCGGTAGGCACCCGCGTGATGTTCCAGGCCGCCGCGCCGGTGGCCGGCGGTACGGCCAATCCCGGTTCCTGCAGGAGCGCCGCATAGGCCGGCAGATGCCGCGCCGCGCAGGCCGCCCAGGTATGGACGCGGGCCGCATCGATGCCGGCATTGCGCAGACGGGCGCGCCGCGCCGGCGTCAGGCTCTCCCGCATCGCCACCGTCAGGGCTTCCACATCCTCGGGATTGACCATCAGGGCCTCACCGGGGGCGAGATACTCGGTGAAGGGTGGGCGCTTGGAGACGATGACCGGGATGCCGCAGGCCATGGCCTCCAGCACGGTCTGGCCGTACCCCTCGGCCAGGGACGGAGAGACCAGCGTCGTGCAAAGCCGGTAAAGCCCAGGCATGTCGGCCTGGGCGACCGGCCCGGTGCGAATCACCGGCTTGCCCGGACCGACCTGCAGGCCGGCGCGTTCCAGCGCGGCACAGCAGAAGGCCTCATAACCCGTCGGTTCAGGTGATGACGCCGCGCCCACCACGACGAGTTGCGCCTTCGGGACGCGTCGGTGAAGCGCCGCAAACGCCTCAATGATTGCGAGGCCGTTCTTGCGTGGATCGAAACCGCCGACGCTCAGGAACACCGGTCCGCGGCCGAGCCCGAGGCGCCGACGCAGGTTCTCGTCGCCGGGCTCCGGATCGAGCCTGAAGACCGTCCCGTCGACGCCGGTGCCGACCACCTCGGCCCGCGTTCCGTACTCGGCCGCAAGCGTCGCGGCCCAGATTTGACTGAGGCAGAACAGCTGCCCGGCATCGACGATCGCGCGATCCTGCCATCGGGCCAGTTGCGGGTCCGAGTACATCTCGGTGCGGTGGACCGTGCGCGCGAAGCCGGCGATGAGGCGCCGCCGGGTCAGCGTCGTCAGCGCGTTGCCGCCGATGCCGCACTGTGCATGGAAGACATCGAAATCGCAGGCCGCGGGCGTCGAGAAATGCGCCAGATAGTCGGCGATCCGGGCCCCGACCAGTGTGGCCCCGGCGCCGCGGATCGGCTTTGCCGCCACCGACACCACCGGACAGCTGGCATCGCGGAAGAAACCGCGGCCGGTCGGATCGGGGGCGTGGACCACGGCTTCGTGGCCTAATGCGCACAACGCTTCGCCGAGTGCCAGGGCGTGAACCCCAGTGCCGCGAGGTTCGGTGGCAGAGGTGAGGATCGCGATGCGCACGCTGTCGACCCTGGGACGGCGCAACGCGATTCGCTGTCGGTCCGGACCTCATGCCCAGCGACCCCAACCCCGGTCTCTGCCGCCCTCTCGGAGACCCGGAGCCCGACACACGCATCGTCCGTGCCGCGGACCGTTCAAGCGGTCGAACCTCAGGCGGATGGCGATCCGCGGGCGTTAATTTTGTGTTACGAATTCACTTCAGTTTAACAACGTTGGCCGAACGGCCCTTCTCAAATCCCCGTGTCAGACTGTAACCATTGCTCGCGAGTGCCGGAGCTGTCGGTCCAGTGTTCAAGTCCGCGAAAAATCAGTCCTCGAACACACAGGTCGCCCCCCGGTCGGCCCGTGGTATGCTGCGCCGGCTCGGCCTGCTCTGCGGCCTGCTGGTGATCCCGACGGCGGTGCTGGCCTACGCGGATCTGTTGCCCGAATCGCTCGACCTCCTGGGTATCGATCTGCGCGAAAGCCCGGATCTTCCGCATGTCGCCCGCCAGATCGCCATCGGTGCGCCGTTGAAGATCGTGGCGTTCGGTTCGTCGTCGACCGAGGGCATCGGCGCGTCGAGCCCCGCGAACGCCTATCCGGCCCGGCTGCAGACCGACCTGCGCAAGAAGCTGCACGGCATCGACGTGGCGGTGATCAACCGCGGCATCGGCGGCGAGCACGTGGACGACATGCTGGCGCGCCTGGACCGCGACGTGATCAAGGCGGAGCCACAGCTTGTCATCTGGCAGACGGGCAGCAACGATCCGCTGCGCGGCGTGTCCGTCGCCCATTTTCGCGCCGTCACGGTGGCGGCGATCCGCCGGATCCGCGAGGCCGGCATCGACGTGGTGCTGATGGAACCGCAATGGTGCCCGAAGCTCGAGTCGACGCCGGGTGCGTCGCGCTTCCTCGAGGCCGTGCGCAGCATCGGGGACGAGCTGGACGTGCCGGTCATCCGGCGCGCCGACCTGATGCACGGCTGGGTGCAGGACGGGAAGCTGACCACGAAGCAGCTCTTCGCTTCCGACGGCCTGCACATGGCCGATGGCGGCTACGCCCTCCTGGCCGAGGCCGCGGCGCAGTCGATCCTGTCTGATGCGGGATCGGTGCAAATGCCTGAGGCGGTCGCCGAGTAGAGCGAGCCGCAGGTTCCTGGCGAGATCCGGGCAAGATCCCAGGATTGCGGTGACGCTCCGGCTGGACGTGGCCGGCCAATCTCCCCATCTCGACGCGATCGAGATCGGAGCCGACCGTTGAGCCAGGACACATTCAGGTACGACGACCGGGGCGCGGTGCCCCAGATGCATGCCACCACCATCCTGATGGTCCGAAAGGGCGGCCGCGTGGTGCTGGGCGGCGACGGGCAGGTCAGCCTCGGACAGACCATCGTCAAGGGCAATGCCCGCAAGGTCCGGCGTCTCGCCAAGGGCGCGGTGATCGGCGGCTTCGCGGGCGCCACGGCCGACGCCTTCACCCTGTTCGAGCGACTGGAAGCCAAGCTCGAACAATATCCGGGACAGCTGACCCGCGCCTGCGTTGAGCTCACGAAGGATTGGCGCACCGACCGCTATCTGCGCCGGCTCGAAGCCATGATGCTGGTTGCCGACCGCGACGTCAGCCTGCTCCTGTCGGGATCGGGCGACGTTTTGGAACCCGAGAGCGGCGTGATGGCCATCGGTTCGGGCGGCAACTACGCGCTGGCGGCAGCGCGGGCCCTGGAGGATGGGGATCTCGACGCGGAGGCGATCGTGCGCCGTGCCATGGCGATCGCTGCTGAGATCTGCGTCTATACCAACGGCAATCTGGTCATGGAGGCGCTCGACGGCGCCTGACTTCTGGCCGACGACGATCCATCGTTGCGGGGGCGCAGCACGGTCGTGCGAATACAGATACATCCACCCGCGGTCGGTTAACGGCCTCTTGAGCTATCAACGATATTTTGCATCCAACCGAGCCTCTAGGGTTGGAACACTATGAATATCGGCGGGAAACTTCTAGGCTTCGTCGGCGCCTGCAGCCTGACGACGCTGGTGGTCGCGGGCGTCGGGGTCGTGACGCTGCGAAGCTTCGAGACCTCCCTATCGAACGTCGAGAACGCCTCGGTCCGTGCGCTCAACGCAGCGAACTTCAACCGGCTCGCCGCCGAGGTCACGATGGATTCCCGGGGCGTCTACGCCGCCGCCGACCGGGCAGAGGCGGCGAAATATGCCGCCGGCATCCGGAAGGGCCTGAGCGAGATGGATGCCCTCCGGACCGAATGGGCTCCGCAACTGGCCGAGTCCGAGCGTCCACTGTTCGAAACGATGACCCGAAACTTCGAGGCTTACCGCACGCTGCGGAGCGCCCTTGCGGACGCCGGAGAGACGGCCGGCCCGCGCGCCGCCGCCGAGTTGGGCTTCAACGACACCAACCGCGCCAACCGCAAGGCCTTCCAGGCCAGCATCGACGCCCTGGTCAGCCAGGGACGTGCCGAGATGGCGGCGATCCGGAGCGATACCCAAGCGCTGTTCCAGGCGCGGACGATCCTCCTTCTGGGCCTCGCGCTGCTCGGCACGCTGATCTGCGGCGCCCTGGGTCTGCTCGTCGGACAGCGGCAGATCGCCCGGCCGCTGCGCGCAGTCTCGGACGCGATCGAGCGCCTGTCGCGGGGCGATCACGCGCTGCCGGCCGTAACGCTCCGCCGCGACGAGATCGGTGCCATCTGGACGAGCACGCGGGTCCTCAGTGAGATGCTGCTGAAGGCTGAGGCGCAGCGCCAGGATCACCAGCGCCTGGACGCGGATTCGACGACGCGCAAGCGCAGCGAGATGGCCGATCTCGCCGATCGGTTCCAGGGCAGCATCGGCGGCCTCGTCGGTCACCTCGCCGGGGCGGCCGCCGGGATGGAGCGGGCCGCCGCCACGATGGCCGGCAATGCCGAGCGGACAGGCAGCCAGTCGCAGGCCGTGACGCGCGCTGCCGAGACCACGTCGCACAACGTCGAGGCGGTAGCAGCCGCGACGGAGGAACTCGCCGCCACGGCGAGCGAGATCGGCGTCCAGGTTTCCCAGACCTCGAGCGCGGCCGAGAGCGCGGTCGAGGCGACCCGGCGCACACGGGCCAGCGTCCAGGCCCTGGCCCGCAGCGCCGATGGGATCGGGCGGGTCGTGTCGCTGATCTCGACAATCGCCGGGCAGACCAATCTGCTGGCTCTGAATGCCACGATCGAAGCTGCGCGCGCCGGAGAGGCCGGGCGGGGCTTCGCGGTGGTGGCGACCGAGGTGAAGGATCTGGCGACGCAGACCGCCAAGGCGACCGAGGAGATCGCCGGCCAGATTGCCGCCATGCGCACCGCGACACACGAGGCGGTGGCGGCGATCGAGGAGATCGGCGGCACGATCGAGCAGGTCCACGGCATCGCCCTCGGTGTGGCCGCCGCGGTCGAGGAGCAGCAGGTCGCCACGCAGGAGATCGCCCGCAGCATCGCCGAAGCGGCGAGCGGCACCCGCTCGGTCACCGACACGATGGCCCTGGTGCTCGGCGCGGCGAACGAGACCGGCATCAGCGCGGCACAAGTGCTGGAGGCTGCCGCCGACATCGCCCGGCGTTCGAACGGGCTCGGCGGAGAGGTGGCGGGCTTCGTCACGCAGGTCCGGGCCGCCTAAGCAGGTTTCGCAAAAGCGGCCACCGGTCTTGCGATACAGACCGGCAACCGGCCAAAGACCTCAGCAGCGTTGGCTTGCCTACGCTGCTGAGGGGGGCCTGCACGGGGCGACGTTGCGTTGCAGCGGGAAGCGCCGTAGGGATACGGCATTCGCAAGGACCCGGTGAAAGCCCGGGTGGCTCTTCCGGCCGCCGATCCGCCGGACCACGCATCCGAGTCGCCAGCTTGTCCGCCATTGGTGCGGACGTGCGCCTCGTGCGGATCATCCCATGCAACCCAGCTTGTCCGGACCCGTCGGCCTTCGCGGCCGGTGGTTCTCCAATCTTCGCGGCGACACCCTCTCGGGCATCGTCGTCGCCCTCGCCCTCATCCCGGAAGCGATCGGCTTCTCGGTGATCGCCGGGGTCGATCCCAAGGTCGGCCTCTACGCCTCGGTGGTCATCGCCTGCACCATCGCGTTCGCGGGCGGACGCCCTGCGATGATCTCGGCCGCCACCGCCGCCACCGCTGTCGTGATGGTCGAGCTCGTGCGCGAGCACGGGGTTCAGTACCTCTTCGCCGCAACCATCCTGATGGGTCTCATCCAGATCCTGGCCGGCGTGCTGAAGCTCGGCCGGCTGATGCGGTTCGTCTCGCAATCGGTGATGACCGGGTTCGTCAACGCCCTGGCGATCCTGATCTTCCTGGCCCAGCTCCCCGAACTCACCGGCGTCACCCCGACGACCTACGGGCTGATCGCACTGGGGCTCGCAATCATCTACGGCGTCCCGCGGATAACCCGGGCCATCCCGTCACCCCTGGTGGCGATCGCCGTCCTGACCGTCGTCACGGCCGTGTTCCACCTCGACGTGCGCACGGTCTCGCATCTGGGCGCCCTGCCGTCGTCGCTGCCGAGCTTCGCGCTGCCGGACGTCCCCCTGAACTGGGAGACGCTGCGCATCATCCTGCCCTACGCGGCGACGCTTGCCGCCGTCGGCCTGCTGGAGAGTCTGCTGACCGCGCAGATCGTCGACGACATGACCGACACCGGCAGCGACAAGAATCGCGAATGCATGGGTCAGGGCGTCGCCAACATGGCGTCGGCCGTGTTCGGCGGCATGGGCGGCTGCGCGATGATCGGACAGTCGGTGATCAACGTCTCCTCGGGCGCGCGGGGCCGGCTCTCGACCCTGGTGGCCGGAGCCTTCCTGCTCCTGCTGTTGGTGGCGCTTCAGGATCTGCTCGCCGTCGTGCCGGTGGCGGCGCTGACCGCCGTAATGATCATGGTCTCGCTCAACACGTTCTCGTGGCGCTCCCTGGCGCAGCTCCGCACCAACCCCCTGCCCTCGTCGGCGGTGATGCTGGCGACGGTCCTGGTCGTGGTTGCCACCAAGGATCTCGCCATCGGCGTACTAGTCGGTGTGCTCCTGTCGGGGGTGTTCTTTGCCGGGAAGGTTTCGCGCCTCAGCCAGGTCACGTCCGCGCTGTCGCCCGACCGGAAAACCCGAATCTACCAGGTCACCGGGCAGGTGTTCTTCGCCTCCGCCGGCACCTTCTCGGAGGCGATCGACGTGCTCGAACCGGTCGAGCGCCTCGTCATCGACGTGACGGGCGCGCATTTCTGGGACATCTCGGCCGTGGCGGCCCTCGACCGTGTGGTGCTCAAGGCCCGGGCGCGGGGGCGCGTGGTCGAGGTCGTGGGACTGAACGCAGCCAGCGCGACGCTGGTCGAGCGGTTCGGAACGCACGACAAGGCCGATGCGGCGCCCTCGCTCGCGACGCACTGAGGCGGCACTACGCCCCCACGCAGCCCCTTGCGCGGGGGCGCGCGGGACCCCATTCCCGACCGTGGGCCGCGGGATGCGGCCGGCAACAGGGATGGCACAGCGGTGACGACGTTCTCTCCGCGCGAGATCGTGTCCGAACTCGATCGCTTCATCGTCGGGCAGCATGACGCCAAACGCGCCGTGGCGATTGCGCTGCGCAACCGCTGGCGCCGCCAGCAGCTCACCGGGCCGCTCCGCGAGGAGGTCGCACCCAAAAACATCCTGATGATTGGCCCAACCGGCTGCGGCAAGACCGAGATCGCCCGGCGCCTCGCCCGCCTTGCCAACGCGCCCTTCCTGAAGATCGAGGCCACGAAGTTCACCGAGGTCGGCTATGTCGGCCGCGACGTCGAACAGATCGTGCGTGACCTCGTTGAGGTGGCGATCGGCCTGACCCGGCAGACCAAGCGCGACGGCGTGCGGGCCAAGGCCGAGGCAGCCGCCGAGAACCGGATCCTCGATGCCCTGGTCGGCCCCACGGCCAGTGCGGCGACCCGCGACAGCTTCCGCCGCAAGCTGCGCGACAGTGAGCTCGACGACAAGGAAGTGGAGCTGGAACTGGCCTCGGGCCCGCCTGCGGGTATGCCGATGTTCGAGATTCCCGGCATGCCTGGCGCGTCCATGGGGGCGATCAACATCGGTGACATGCTCGGAAAGGCGCTCGGCGGCCAGCGCGGCAAGCCGCGGCGGATCCTCGTGCGCGACGCCTTCGCGCCGCTGACGGCCGAGGAATCCGACAAGCTGGTCGATGACGAAGCGCTGGTCCGCGAAGCGATCCGCGAGGTGGAGAACAACGGCATCGTCTTCCTGGACGAGATCGACAAGATCTGCGCCCGCGAAGGCCGCTCCTCCGGCGACGTCTCCCGCGAGGGGGTGCAGCGCGACCTGCTGCCGCTGATCGAAGGCACCACGGTGGCGACCAAGCATGGGCCGGTGAAGACCGACCACATCCTGTTCATCGCCTCGGGCGCCTTCCACGTGTCGAAGCCGGCCGATCTCCTGCCGGAACTGCAGGGCCGTCTCCCGATCCGGGTCGAGCTGCAACCGCTGACGGTGGACGACTTCCGTCAGATCCTGACCTCCACGGAGGCGAGCCTGCTCAAGCAGACCGTCGCACTGATGGAGACCGAGGGCGTTACCCTCAGCTTCACGGACGACGCAGTGGATGCTCTGGCAAAGGTCGCCGTCGAGGTGAATTCCTCGGTGGAGAATATCGGCGCCCGGCGGCTTCAGACGGTGCTGGAACGGGTGATCGACGAGATCTCCTTCACGGCTACTGACCGGTCGGGCGAGACCGTGCCGATCGACGCCGCCTATGTACGGTCCCGCGTTGCGGATCTGGCAGCCAATGCGGATCTGAGCCGGTTCATCTTGTGAGCGTGGCCGGACGGGCGCGCCCGTCCCCCGTCATCCTCTCGGTCGCCGCCCTCGTGACCGGTATGGTCTCGCTTCAATGCGGCGCCACCTTCGCCAAGAGCCTGTTTCCGGTGCTCGGCGCGGCCGGCACGTCGTCCCTGCGGGTCGGCTTCTCGGCGCTGATTCTCGTCGTGGTCTGGCGCCCGTGGCGTCGGAGCCTGCCGCTGCGCGAGGCCGGATGGATCGCCCTGTACGGCGCGGCACTGGGGGCGATGAACCTGCTGTTCTACCTCGCGCTGGCCCGTCTTCCGCTCGGACCGGCGGTGGCGATCGAGTTCGCCGGGCCGCTCTCGGTGGCGCTGATCGCGTCGCGCCGCAGGTCGGATTTCCTGTGGATCGGCCTCGCCGTCCTCGGGCTGATGCTGCTTCTGCCGATCGCCACGACGGACGGACTCGACCCAGTGGGCGTCGTCCTCGATCTCGGCGCCGCCGCGGCCTGGGCGCTCTACATCCTGTTCGGGCAGCGCGCGGGCCGTATCGATGGCGGTCAGGCGGTCTCGCTGGGCATGCTGACGGCCGCCCTCGTGGTCGCGCCCTTCGGCGTGGCCGAGGCCGGTTCGGCGCTGCTGGCGCCGGGCGTGCTGCTCGCCGGGCTCGTCTTGGCGCTGATGTCGAGCGCCCTGCCCTATTCCCTCGAGATGGTCGCTCTGCGCCGCCTCGACCGGAAAAGCTTTGGCGTTCTGATGAGCCTGGAGCCGGCGGTCGCGGCCTGCGCCGGGCTGATGCTGCTGGGCGAGCGAATCACGCTCGTGCAGTGGCTCGCGATCGGCCTCGTGATTGCCGCTTCGATCGGAATCACCGCGGGATCGCGGCGGCCGATGCGCGAAGTGGCGATTCTGGAAGCCTGAGGGCCTATTTCCCGGCGAGCACGCGGGAGGCGACGTTGATGTATTTACGCCCGGCCTCTTGGGCGTGGAGCACGGCGTCGCCGAGATTCTCCTCGTCGCGGACGCTGGCGAGCTTGATCAGCATCGGCAGATTGATGCCCGCCACCACCTCCACCGACCCGCCATTCATGCAGGAAAGCGCAAGGTTGGAGGGCGTACCGCCGAACATGTCGGTGAGCACCACAACCCCCTCGCCGGTATTCACGCGGCAGACCGCGGACATGATGTCCCGCCGCCGCAGTTCCATATCGTCCTCCGGCCCGATCGTGATCGTTTCGATCTGATCCTGGGGGCCGACCACGTGCTCCAGAGCGGCCTTGAATTCGGTCGCCAGTAGCCCGTGAGTGACGAGCACCATGCCAATCATCGACACGTGTTCCAACGTCCTGTGTGTGCCGCCATGTTGTGCATCGCACATCCCCCCACAAGGCGAACGCGACTTTTTTGCCCGGACAACCCTGCGATCATGGCACGGCTGCTGCGCGTGCGCCATGGGGCAGCACCACCGCTGCGCGACTCGGGCGACGTGTGCGGCTGCGAAGTCACGGGCATCGCTTTCGCAGCGCCGCACGAACGAGGAGCGGCGCCAGGCCGGCGGCGCGGACACTGCGATCGAGGACGAGACGGGGAAGCGGAACGCTCAGAAGGTCCTCCGAACCGGCCGGCTCCGGCAGGCGCGGCGCAGCGGCGACCAGATCGACGATGAGAGCGAGGATTGTTTCGGGACTGGCCGAGACGCCGAGGTCGGCTACCGAAAGGATCCCCTGTCCCCGCACTTCGACGCGACCTGAGAGCATCGGATGCGGGCGGGCGATGATACGGCCGCCGACGACGACGCAGACGACCCGATCATCGGCCACGAACGCACCGTCTTCGGCGGCTGCGATCAGCAGGGCCAGACTCGATTTTCCCGCGCCGGCCTCGCCCCGAATCAGAATGCCTGCGCCGCCGAGCGCGCAGCAGGCGCCGTGGAGCGTCGTCGTCACGTGTTGAGCTGGCGAGGCGCGGCCGGCAGCCGGACGATGAAGCGCGCGCCGCGCACGGTGGGCTCGCCGTCCTCGTCGGGCGCGCCGGGGCGGTTCTCGGCGCGGATCGTGCCGCGATGGGCCTGCACGATCTGGCGCGAGATCGACAGGCCGAGCCCGGAATTCTGGCCGAAACCCTGCTCGGGGCGGTCGGTGTAGAAGCGCTCGAAGATGCGCTCCAGGGCATGCTCGGGGATGCCCGGCCCCTCATCCTCGCAGACCAGCTCGATCTCACTCCGAACCCGGCGCAACACGACGCGGACCTTCGCGTCGCTGGGCGAGAACGAGCGCGCATTGTCGAGCAGGTTGTTGACGACCTGTCCGAGCCGGCTGTCGTGGCCGATGATCGTGAAGGGCGCCTCGTTGTCGAATGCGGTCGCCTCCACGTCGAGCTGGATCAGGCAATCCTTCGGCCTCCGCCGCTCGTTGGCAACTGACACGACGGTGCTGAGCAGGCGCCGGAGATCCACGCGCCGGGCCTCCGCCCGGGCGAGTTCGGCATCAAGACGCGAAGCGTCGGCGATGTCGCTGATCAGGCGATCGAGGCGCTTCACGTCGTGCTGGATGATCGCCATCAGGCGCCCACGAGAATCGTCGTTCCGGGCGAGCGGCAGGGTCTCGACCGCGCTGCGCAGCGAGGTCAGCGGGTTCTTCAACTCGTGGCTGACATCCGCGGCAAAACTCTCGATGGCGTCGATCCGGCGGTAGAGGGCCTGGGTCATGTCCCGGAGCGCCCCGGACAGATGGCCGATCTCGTCGGTTCGCTGGGTGAAGTCGGGGATCTCCTCGCGGGTTTTGATGCCCATCCGCACCTTCTCGGCCGCCTCGGCGAGACGGCGCACCGGGCCCGCGATGGCCCCGGCCAAAAGGAACGACAGCACCACCATCACCGCCGACGCGACGAGGAACACCTGCAGCAGGCCGAAGCGCTCCGAGGCGATCACTCGGTCGATGGCATCGCCCTGCGTCGAGATCAGCAGCGCCCCACGGACCGATCCAGCCCGGTGGATCGGTACGGCCACCGACACGGTGGTCTCACCCTCCTTGTTGCGACGCACGAGGCTGCCGCGATTGCCGCCCAATGCCGCCTGGACCTCCCGGAGCGAGTGCCCGTTCTGCGGGCCCGTCTCCTCCGTCGGCTCGGCCCGGCTGCGGAATAGGCCGCTCAACTTGGACTGAACCGTCTGGAAAGCTGATTCGAGCATTCCGGGCTTGTGCAGCCGGGGCTCGAACAAGTCCGTTCGGCCGGCATCGCCCCGCTTGAACAGGGTCCGGGTGTCGAACAGCAGGCCACCTTCCTGATCGTAGACCCGCGCCCGATTGCCGGTCGGCGTGACGAGGCGAGAGAGAAGCGGCGCGACCTTCTCGGGGTTCAGCGAGAAGGCCAGCGGCTGCGACTCCTCCTCGGCGGCCTCGCCGGCCTGCTGCTGAAGCAGCTTGTCGGGGTCGATTCGGATCGTGTCGGTATCCACGGACGCGGAAGCCGCGATGGCACCCGCGATGATCTCGCCCTGGATGGCGAGGCTCTGGATCCGCGCCTGGATCAGGCCCTGGCGGAACTGGTTGAGGTACAGGAACCCGACCAGCAGCGCGATCAGCCCGACGAGGTTGAGCACGACGATGCGGCGCGTCAGGCTCGACGAGGCGCGCTGGCCGATCGCGTCCCAGAGGGCACGGGGCCAGGTCAGTGGGCGGGAGAGGGCTTTTGCCAGGGAGGTGCGGGGCTCGCCCTCCTCGGTCTCGGTTTGTGTACGAGCCGACACGCGACGGATCCTGAAGATCACGCCTCCTTGAACCGGTAGCCGACGCCGTAGAGCGTCTCGATCATATCGAAGCTCTGATCGGTCACCTTGAACTTCTTGCGCAGGCGCTTGATGTGGCTGTCGATGGTCCGGTCATCGACATAGACCTGATCGTCGTAAGCCGCGTCCATGAGGGCGTTGCGGCTCTTCACGACGCCGGGGCGCTGCGCGAGGGCCTGGAGAATCAGGAACTCCGTGACCGTCAGGGTCACCGCCTCGCCCTTCCACGTGCAGGTGTGGCGCTCGGGATCCATCATCAGCAGGCCGCGCTCGAGCGAGCGGGCCGCGATCTCCTCGGCTCCGCGCGGCGTTGCGCCGGGGGCCTCCTTGGCGAAGCGGCGGAGCACCGCCTTAACGCGCTCCACCAGCAAGCGCTGCGAGAACGGCTTATGGATGAAGTCGTCGGCGCCCATCTTGAGGCCGAACAGCTCGTCGATCTCCTCGTCCTTCGACGTCAGGAAGATCACGGGAAGGTCTGATTTCTGCCGCAGGCGTCGGAGAAGCTCCATCCCGTCCATGCGCGGCATCTTGATGTCGAAGATCGCCAGATCCGGCGGGGAATGGCGCAGGCCGTCGAGCGCGGAGGCACCGTCCGTGTAGGTCTGGATGCGGTAGCCTTCGGTCTCAAGCGCGATCGAGACCGAGGTGAGAATGTTCCGGTCGTCGTCGACGAGGGCGATGGTCGGCATGCGCGATCCCTGACTGAACGGGTTTGGGCGCGGTCCTGGCTTTACGCGCAGGCCGCGTCGTGTCCCGGCCCCCGAGGGGCAGACAAGAGCGCGAACCGGGCGATTTCAGCGGAGCCCGGCGCACGCGAAGGGACAGGTGCTTTAGTACGCCCGATCGGAAAAAGCGAGCGGCGGTCATAGCTTGGCCGTAACGGCCGATCTGACGCGGGCCGAATACCTCGCGCGTCGGCCCCGGCCCCGCTAACGTGTCGGGCGTGTGCGGCGGCAATTCGCGTGGGGGAGGAACGGCATGGGCGAGACCGGTGGAAATGCACCCGGACCGCGTGGACCGGCCCGGCCACTGCCGGCCGACGAGGCACCCTTCGACGCGATCGGGCTCGCCCGGAGCCTCCTGCGCGGCATCCGCTCCGGTGCTCTGGCGACCCTGGATCCGGACGGCGCGCCCTTCGCCTCCCTGGTGACCATCGCCACCGATGTCGACGGCACGCCGCTGATGCTGCTCTCGCGGCTTTCGGCCCATACCCGCAACCTGCTCGCGAACCCGCGCTGCTCGCTGCTGTTTGCGCAGACCGGCAAAGGCGATCCCCTCGCGCATCCCCGGCTCACCGTGGTCGGGCGCGCCCAGCAGACCGGCGAGATGCGGGCGCGGGAGCGGTTCCTTGCCCGCCACCCCAAGGCGAAGCTCTACGCCGACTTTCCCGATTTCGGCTTCTTCGCCCTCGATCCGGAGGCCGGCCACCTCAACGGCGGCTTCGCCAAGGCCGCGACGCTGACCCGCGACCAGCTGCTCCTCGACCTCTCCGGGGCCGAGGCCGTGGTGGCAGGCGAGCGCGGAGCGGTCGAGCACATGAACGCCGACCATGCGGACGCGCTCGCCCTCTACGCCGCCGGCAGCGGCGCCGAAGAAGGGCTGCCCTGGCGGCTGACCGGCCTCGATCCCGAGGGAATGGACCTGATGGCGGGCGACCGTACCGCCCGGGCGGTCTATCCTGAGCGCATCGACGACATGGGCGCGCTGCGCAAGAGCCTCGTCGCCATGGCCGCGCGGGCGCGCACGACCGTTCCGGAGGCCTGACGCCGCAAGGACTTCACGCCAGGGCATGGCGAAACGTCGCTGAATGCCCCATATCGAGGCCATGAGCGAGACCCAGACAGATACCTACCCCTTCAGCCTCGACGTGGAACCTGTCGGCGACAGCGGCTCCATGTACCAGTGGAGCATCCGCAAGCACGGCAAGCTGCATCAGCGCTCGGACCGGAAGCACCCGACCGAGGCCAAGGCGCGCACCCACGGCGAGGCCGAGATCGAACGCCTGATCCGCGACCGCGGACGCTAAGACGTTCGCCGCGGCGCAGGTAACTCTTCGACAGCTCGGGCGGGGGCCGGATTGAGCCGGCCCCCGCCCTTCTGCTTGTCCGGCGACAGGATGGCGCGCCGGCCGCGGCTGCGCTTGGCGCCTTCCCGTAGCACTGCTATCTCGCGCGGGAGCCGCTCTTTCCGAACACGCCCCGACATCAGACGGTGCGCGTCTTCGCGCGCCCGAACGGAATGCCGATGACAGCCCCGATCGAATTCATCCGCAACTTCTCGATCGTCGCTCATATCGATCACGGCAAATCGACCCTGGCGGACCGGCTGATCCAGGCCACCGGCACCGTCGCGCTGCGCGACATGAGCGAGCAGATGCTCGACTCGATGGATATCGAGAAGGAGCGCGGCATCACCATCAAGGCGCAGACGGTGCGCCTGGAATACAAGGCGCAGGACGGCCAGAACTACGTCCTGAACCTCATGGACACGCCCGGCCACGTCGACTTCGCCTACGAGGTGTCCCGCTCGCTCGCCGCCTGCGAGGGCTCGTTGCTGGTGGTGGATGCGTCCCAGGGCGTCGAGGCGCAGACGCTGGCCAACGTCTATCAGGCGCTCGACGCCAATCACGAAATTGTGCCCGTCCTAAACAAGGTCGATCTGCCGGCCGCCGAGCCTGAGCGGGTCAAGGAGCAGATCGAGGAGGTGATCGGCCTCGACGCCTCGAACGCCGTGCCGATCTCGGCCAAGACCGGCCTCAACATCGAGGCGGTGCTGGAAGCGATCGTCACCCGCCTACCGGCACCGAAGGGCAACCGGGACGCGCCGCTCAAGGCTCTGCTCGTGGACAGCTGGTACGACGCCTATCTCGGCGTCGTCGTGCTGGTGCGGATCATCGACGGCAACCTGAAGAAGGGCATGACCATCCGCATGATGGGCGCCGACGCCGTCTACGGCGTCGACCGGATCGGCGTGTTCCGGCCCAAGATGGCGGATATCGACGCGCTGGGCCCGGGCGAGGTCGGCTTCTTCACCGGCTCGATCAAGGAGGTGGCCGACACCCGCGTCGGCGACACCATCACCGAGGACAAGCGCCAGACCACAGAGATGCTGGCGGGCTTCAAGGAAGTCCAGGCGGTGGTGTTCTGCGGCCTGTTCCCGGTTGACGCGGCCGAGTTCGAGAACCTGCGCTCGGCCATGGGTCGTCTGCGCCTGAACGACGCGTCCTTCTCGTACGAGATGGAGAGTTCGGCGGCCCTGGGCTTCGGCTTCCGCTGCGGCTTCCTGGGGCTTCTGCATCTGGAGATCATCCAGGAGCGGCTGGAGCGCGAGTTCAACCTCGACCTGATCTCCACGGCGCCCTCGGTGGTCTATCGCCTGAAGATGCGCGACGGCGAGACCAAGGAATTGCACAACCCGGCCGACATGCCGGACATCATGAAGATCGAGATGATCGAGGAGCCGTGGATCCGCGCCACGATCCTGACGCCGGACGAATATCTCGGCGGCGTGCTCAAGCTCTGCCAGGACCGCCGCGGCGTCCAGATCGACCTCAACTACGTCGGCAAGCGCGCCATGGTGGTCTACGACCTGCCGCTGAACGAGGTGGTGTTCGACTTCTACGACCGGCTGAAATCGATCTCGAAGGGCTACGCGTCGTTCGACTATCACGTCTCGGATTACCGCGAGGGCGACCTCGTGAAAATGTCGATCCTGGTCAACGCCGAGCCGGTGGACGCCCTCTCGATGCTGGTCCACCGCACCCGCGCGGAGTCGCGGGGCCGGGCCATGTGCGAGAAGCTGAAGGACCTGATCCCCCGCCACCTGTTCCAGATCCCGGTCCAGGCGGCGATCGGCGGCAAGATCATCGCCCGCGAGACGATCAAGGCCCTGTCCAAGGATGTCACCGCCAAGTGCTACGGCGGCGACATCTCGCGCAAGCGCAAGCTGTTGGATAAGCAGAAGGAAGGCAAGAAGAAGATGCGCCAGTTCGGGCGGGTGGAGATCCCGCAGGAGGCGTTCATCGCGGCGCTGAAGATGGACGATTGATCAACATCGTCGCTGCGAGCGGCGTGAAGCAATCCAACTTCGCGACGCTTGTCGACGGCCCGCTGCCCAGGGTTGCTTCGCTGCGCTCGCAATGACGGCGATGGCGCTTATCCCGGCGGCAGCACGTCGATCTGGATCCCCGAATAATACGCCGCCAGATTGGCGATATCGGCGTCCGACAGTTCCTTCGCGACCACGTTCATGATCTCGTTCTGCCGCTTGCCGTCGCGGTACTCGGTGAGCGCCTTCACCAGATAGGGCTCGACCTGCCCGGCGAGGTTCGGCGCCTCCGGTAGCTTCGAGAGACCGTCCATCCCGTGGCAGGTCTGGCAGGCGGTCGCGTGCTTCTTGCCGAGCGCCGCATCGCCGGCTTGGGCCGTGAGTGGGACGAGCGTAGCGGCGAGGACAAGCAGCGGACGGATCATCGGGCGAACTCGAACTTTTGAAGCGGCCAATACAAGCCCAATCGCCTCCGGGTGAAGCGCGGGTCCCCTCTCCCTTGCGGGAGAGGGACAGGGTGAGGGTCGAGAACTTTCTGAAGAGGTCGCATCCCTCACCCCAACCCTCTCCCGCACGGGAGAGGGAGCGCGTTGCGCTTGCTCGCAACGGCAGCGCCTCCCTTGCAGGGAGGCGCCAAGTTGCAAAAAACTACTTCTCGTACGAGATCCGGTAGATCGCCCCGGCGGAATCGTCCGAGACCAGCAGCGAGCCGTCGAGCATCACCGCCACGTCCACCGGACGGCCGAGATACTCGCCGTCGCCGGTGAGCCAGCCCTCCGCGAAGGGCTTGACCGACTCGACCTTGCCGTCGGCCCCGAGCTTGGCGAACATCACCCGGGCGCCCACCGGCTCGGTGCGGTTCCACGAGCCGTGCTCGGCGATGAAGATCCCGCCCTTGTAGGCCGCTGGGAACTGCTTGCCGTTGTAGAAGGTCAGGCCGAGATCGGCCGCGTGCGGCGGCAACTCGGCCATCGGGGCGACCGCGTCGGCCGGCGGGGTCTGGTCCTTGTACTCGACCGTGCGCACCGCGCCGCCGCCAAACCACGGGAAGCCGAACGTCTCGCCCGCCTTGGTGGCGTGGTTCAGCTCACCCGGCGGCTTGTCGTCGCCCATGCCGTCGACCTGATTGTCGGTGAACCAGAGCGACTTGTCGGCGGCGAAATCGATCCCGACCGAATTGCGGATCCCGGTGGCGTAGACCTCGCGGTTCTTGCCATCGGCATCCATGCGGATGATGCCGCCGATCCCCACTTTCCGGTACAGGTCCAGCTTCTCGGCCGGGGGCACGTTGTAGGGCTGTCCGAGCGCGATGTAGGTCTTGCCGTCGGCGCCGACCCGGCAGACGCGGGCGGTGTGGTTGAAGCTTTCTTCCGAGGTCGGGATCAACTCGCCCTGCTTCACGAGCACGCCGGCCGCCACGTCGGGATTTTCATAGAAAAACTCGGCGGCCGGGAAGGCCAGAACGCGGTTCTGCTCCACCACGGTGAGCACGCCGTCCTTCGAGAAGCAGACGCCGTTCGGGATCTTGAAGTCGATGCCCGGCGCGAAGGCGCGGACCTCATCGGCGACCCGGTCCTTGTCGCGGTCGGTGACGGTGTAGACCTTGTTCTTGCGCGTGCCGACGAACAGCACGCCGGCATTGGGGCCGACCGCGATCGTGCGCGCATCCGGCACCACCGCGTAGAGGTCGATCTTGAAGCCCTCAGGCAGCTTGACCTTCGCGAGGTTCTTGCGGATCGCGTCGGCGCGCCGGCCGGTCTGCGGGATTTCGGGGGCGGGCTGCGTGTCCGTGCTGTGGAAGCCTTCGAGCTTCTGCAGGTCGTCGGTCTTGGCCTTCGTCTCGGCGGGCGCGGCGCCCTGCCCGAGGGCCGGCGCGGCGACACCGGCCAGCAGCGCGGCGATGATCAATGATCGCATCGTGACGTATCCTCCCGGCTGCCCTGGTGTCGGGCATGTCCGGGTGGCAACGATAGAGCCGCGACTTCGAGGGACAAGCCGCGCCGGTGACGCGGCCCGAACCCTGTCGCCGATCAGGCGACCTTGCGCGGCACCAGCCGCTCGCTGCCCAGAGCCGCCTCGGCCCCTGACAGGCCGGCCTCCGTGTACTCGGCATCCTCGTTGACCCGCCAGACATCGTGTCGGCGCTGACCGCAGAGGATGTTCTCCACGGTGAGCATCGCGGTCATCATCGCGTGGTCCTGGTTGTTGTACTTGTGCATGCCGTTGCGGCCGACGAGGTGCAGGGTCGGGAAATCCCGCTCCAGTTCGCGGCGTACCGTGGCGACGTGGCCGGCATACTCCTCGTCGTAGACGGGATAGGCCTTGGCCTGCCGGACCACGCAGGCATCCACGACCTCGGCGGGGTCGATCAGACCGATTTGCCCGATCTCGCGCTTGGCGAGCGCGACGAGTTCATCGTCCGAGGCGCTCCACAGCCCGTCGCCCTCGAAGCAGAAATATTCGAGGCCGAGGCAGGTATGGTCCGCGTCCGGCACCATCTCGGGTGACCACGAGCGGAAGTTCTGCACTCGCCCGACCTGCACCGATGGATCATGAATGTAGATCCAGTTGTCGGGGAAATTCTTCTGCGACTTTGCGATGAGAGCGACGGTGAGGAAGTCGCGATACTGCAGCGACCGGGCATTGAAGGTGCTCAGCGGGCGCGGCCGGATCGAATCCACCAGCTCGCGGACTGGAGCTGAGGAGACCACGTCGCGAGCCGTGAAAGTCTCGCGGCTGCCATCGGCGCGGCGGGCCGCCACGGTCCAGATGCCGGTTCCGGCGTCGAAGCTGAGGGAATCCACGCCGCGGTCGAGCAGCACCTTCCCGCCCTGCGCCCGGATCTTGGCGGCGGCCGCCTCCCACATCATCCCGGGGCCGCGCCGCGGGTAGCGGAACGATTCGATCAGCGTCTTGATCACCGGGGCGCCCGCACGAGCCCGTTTGCGCAGGCCAAGCGAGCGCTTGATCCCGTCGCGGATTGCCGAGCCGAGATCGAGCCCCTTGATGCGCTGCGCCGCCCAATCAGCCGAGATCGCATCGCACGACATGCCCCACACCTTCTCGGTGTAGGTCTTGAAGAAGATCGAGAACAACCGCTCGCCGAACTGATTGCGGACCCAGGCGTGGAACGTCTTCGGCTCCCGCACCGGCCGCAGGCGGGCGTAGAAGTACGACGCCATGCAGGCCGCGCTGGTGAGCAGACCGAGATTCCGCAGCGCCTCGAAGGCCTTGAGCGGATACGCGTAGTAGCGGCCGCGGTAATAGATCCGCGATAGGCGCGGGCGCTCGATGAAGTCGTTCGGCAGGATCTCATCCCAGAGATCGACCACCGCCTGGGATTTCGAGAAGAACCGGTGCCCGCCGATATCGAACAGGTAACCGTTGTGGGAGACCGTGCGCGAGATCCCGCCGACCTGGGCCGGATCGCGCTCCAGAACCGTGACGGACCGGCCCTGCTTCGACAGCAGGTAGGCGGCGGTGAGGCCCGCGGGCCCCGCGCCGATCACCAGCGTCTCGGTGTGGTGGCTCATCCCGTGCTCCGGCGATTCTTGGGTCGCACGACGCGCGCAGCGCCGACCTGCCGCGAGGATGCGGAGCCATGGTTAAGGAATCGCTGGCGGTCCAGGCGTGTCGTGCCGGCGAATGCCAGTCTCCGGCGAGAAAAGTGATCGTCACCGGACAATCCCAGGCGTCTCGGAGGCGTTGAAGGCAGCGGAAATAGCCGGTCTTGACCGATCGTTAAGCCTGTCGGCGCAACCTCGCTGCCGAGGGCCTCGGCTGCCCGTCTCAGTGACAGACCATGCCTGCTCCGGCGCTGCCGACTGCCCGACCGCACGTCCGGGTCGCGCCCCGTAGCGTCCTGTGGGCGCTGGCTGGACTGTGCCTCGCCACTTTGGTGCCGCCCGCCGACCTGTGGGCCACGATCCATCACCTGCGCGTGCCGGATACCGACGACGCCATGCGCCTCGTGGAGGTGCGTGACCTCCTCGCCGGCCAGGGCTGGTACGATAATCTTCAGTACCGCTTCCTCGCCCCCGCGGGCGTTCCGAGCCACTGGTCGCGGCTGGTGGATGCGCCGATCGCGGGGTTGATCCTGATCCTGACGCCCGTGGCCGGCCGGGGCCTCGCAGAGGGTCTGGCCGCCGCCCTGTGGCCGCTGCTGCTGTTCGGGCTGTATTGCGGGGTTCTGTATCGCGGTGCGCGGGCGAATTTCGGCCGGCACGCGGCGATCCTCGCGCTCATCGCGGCGACGCAGACCCTCGGCGTGACCCTCCAGTTCGCGGTAGGGCGGGTCGACCATCACAACGTCCAGATCATCACAATCGTCGGCCTCGCGCTGTGCATGATCCGGGGCGGATTGCGGAGCGGCCTGATCGGCGGCGCGTTGGCGGCGCTGTCGCTGGCGGTCGGGCTGGAGGGGCTGCCGTCCATCGCCGTGGCGGCCCTGTTCCTCGTTGGGGATTGGTGCCTGCGCGGTCGCCCCGCGCGCCCGCTCCTGGCCGGCTTCGGCCTCGGGCTCGGCGTCGCCGCGCCGGCGTTGTTCGCCGCGCAGACGGCGCCCGGGCTTTGGACCGCCACACGCTGCGACGCGCTCTCGCCGCCCTGGCTGTGGCTCACCCTCGGTGGCCTGCTCCTGGCCCTCTGCGCCACTGCAGCTGGTGATCGGCTCGCGTCGATCCGGGCACGCAGCGCTGTGGCCGGCCTCTGCGGCGCGATCCTGCTCGCCGGCTTCGCCCTCGCCTTCCCGATCTGCCTGGGCGGACCGTTCCCCGACATGCCACCCCTCGTGCGGGATCACTGGCTGCTCACGGTGAACGAAATGGCCTCGCTGCCGAAATTCATCGCCCGGGGGCAGTGGGAAGCCCTGGTGTTCTATCCGGTGGTGGTGCTCGCCACAGCCGCCGCGACTTGGATGGCCTGGCGCGGACCGCAGCGGCGGGCCTGGGCGGTCATGGCTCTGTTCCTGTGGCCCGGCCTGATCCTCGGCCTATTCCAGTTCCGTGGCCTCTACATCGCCTCCGGCTTCGTGCCGCTGGTGGCGGGGGCCATCCTGGCTCGAGCGCTTTCCGCCGGAGTGGACGTCGATTCGGGGGGGAGCGCACCACGAAAAAGGTCCGGAGCCGTCCTCGATGGCAACGGGCACGGCTCGAGCGCGCTCCGGGATGCTATCGGCCCCCGAAACAGCCTGCTCCGCTGGGGCGTGGCGCTCCTCGGCGGCGGCCTCATCAGCACGTTCTGGATAGCACCCGCCGTTCTCGCCGAGGCGCTGGCACCCGCCGCGCGGACGGCGCCGGATCCCGTCGGCGCGAGTGCCTGCCGCAGTGAGGAGGCGCTCGCGCCTCTCAAGACCCTTCCGCCCGGCACTGTCCTGGCCCCGATTCTCATCGGGCCTGCGATCCTGCTTCACACGCCGCACCGGATTGTGGCGGCGCCGTATCATCGGGCAATCCCCGGTCTCACGGCGGCGATCGAGGGGCTGGGGGGCACACAGGCGGATTTGGATCGGGTGCTGACGGATTTCAGGGTCGACTACCTCGTCGCCTGCCCGGCCCGACCGGCCGAGGAACTTCAGCCCGAGACGGCCTTCGCCACACGGCTTACCCAGGGCACGGCGCACTCCGATAGGCTGGTGCCGCTCAGCCTGCCCGGCCCCCTCAAGGTGTGGCGGGTGACGCCTGCCCCCCTCAGAGCAGGCGGCGGTCCAGCCGGATGATCCGGCCGGGATCACCGGCCCGGGCGGCGGGCTCATGCGGCGCGCGGATCAGCAACGCCTCGGCTTGGCCCAGGACCGCCAGCATCGAGGAATCCTGGCGCTGCTCGGGTGTTGCTACAGGCAGCTGACCCGGCTCGACGGCGAGGCGCGCGCGCATGTAGTCGGCCCGTCCATCGTTGGCCGCGAGGTCGCGACCGAGCAAAGCCGGCTCGCTGCGATCCGCACCGGCCTGAGGATCACCCTGGAGCGCGCGGATCGCCGGCACCACGAACAGCAGACCGCAGACGATGGACGAAACCGGGTTTCCCGGTAGCCCGATCACCAGCATGTCGCCGAGGCGGCCGTGCATCAGCGGCTTGCCGGGCCGGAGCGCCACCCGCCAGAAGCCGAGTTCCAGGCCCTCCCGAGCCAGCGCGGCCTGGACGAGATCGTGGTCGCCGACCGATGCGCCGCCGAGCGTCACCAGCAGATCGGCCCGGGCCTCGCGGGCACGCCGGAAGGCGTCCGCCAGGGCCGCGTGATCGTCCGCAGCGATACCGAGATCGATGATCTCCGCCCCCGCCTCGGCGGCCAGCGCCCCGAGGGCGAGACTGTTCGACGCGACGATCTGATCCCAGGCCGGAATCGCGCCGGGCTCGACCAGTTCGTCCCCTGTGGCCAGGATCGCCACCCGGGGGCGGCGCCGGACCGGCAGTTCCGGATGGCCGGCCGCCGCCGCCAGGGCGAGGCGTCGCGCATCCAGGGTCAGGCCGGCCGTCAGCAGCGTGTCTCCGGCCGTGAAATCGAGCCCGGCGCGGCGGATGAACCGCTTGGGCTCCACCGGCTCGACCACCCGCACGGTCGCGCCGTTGGCCTGCGCATCCTCCTGGATCAGAATCGCGTCCGCGCCGTCCGGCACCGGTGCCCCGGTAAAGATCCGCACCGCCTCGCCGGGACCGACGCCGCCCGAGAATCCGTGGCCGGCCGCGCTGGTCCCGATCAGGCGCAGGGTCGCCCCCGCGACGTCGGCGTCGGCGCTCCGGACCGCGTAGCCGTCCATGGCGGAGGCCGGAAACGGCGGCTGCGTGCGGGTGGCGGCGATGTCGGCGGCCAGCGTCCGCCCGGCAGCCTGAGCCAGCGGCACGGTCTCGGCCTCGACCGGCCCCGTGACGCTCGCCAGAACCCGCGCCAGCGCTTCGGCGACCGGGATCAGGCCGCTCATGAAGCGGGCGCCCGGTAGGCGCCGGAGCGGCCGCCATCCTTCGCGGTCAGCCGGATGCCCTCGATCCGCATGCCGCGATCGACCGCCTTCACCATGTCGTAGACCGTCAGGCACGCCACCGACACCGCGGTCAGCGCCTCCATCTCGACACCGGTCGGTCCCTGCACCCGCACCTCGGCGGCGATACGCAGACCCGGCAACGCGTCGTCGGGCTCGATCTCGACCCGAACCTTGGACAGGAGCAGCGGGTGGCATAGGGGGATCAGCTCGTGGGTGCGCTTGGCCGCCATGATGCCGGCGAGCCGCGCGGTGCCGATCACATCGCCTTTCTTGGCATCCCCCTCGCGGATCAGCGCCAGGGTCTTGGGCTCCATCACGATGGTGCCCTCCGCCCGGGCAGTGCGATCGGTGGCGGGCTTGTCGGTGACGTCGACCATATTGGCCGCGCCGCTGGTATCGAGATGGGTGAGCGTCGTGCCGGGCTCCATGGTTCAGCCCTTCTTCCGCTTCTTGGCGTCCTTGCCGTTCCCCTTGTCGTCCCCTTGGCCGTCGCCGAACAGCAGCGTGCGGGTCGCGGCCGTCACGTCGGCCTGCCGCATCAGGCTCTCGCCGACCAGCACGACGCCGAGACCGTGCTTCCCGAGGCGGGCCACGTCGGCGTGATCGCCGATGCCGCTCTCGGCCACGGCGATCCGGTCCGCGGGGATGCCGGCCCCGAGGCGGATCGCCGTCTCGAACGAGACCTCGAAGGTCTTGAGATTGCGGTTGTTCACCCCGATCATCGCCGTGCCCAGGGGGATTGCCCGGGCCAGCTCAGCCTCGTCGTGGATCTCGACCAGAACGTCCATCTCGAGGAGATGCGCGGTCTCGACCAACGCGACGGCCTCGTCGTCATCGAGGCAGGCCATGATGACGAGGATGCAGTCCGCCCCCCAGGCCCGGGCCTCGTAGACCTGATAGGGTTCGAACATGAAATCCTTGCGCAGGGCCGGCAGCCCGCAGGCCGCGCGCGCCGCGGTCAGATAGTCCGGCCGCCCTTGGAACGAGGGTTCGTCGGTCAGCACGGACAGGCAGGTCGCGCCGCCGGCCGCATAGGCGGCCGCCAGGCTGGCGGGGTCGAAATCGGCCCGGATCAGACCCTTCGAGGGCGAGGCCTTCTTCACCTCGGCGATGAGGGCCGGCCGATTCTCCGCCAGGTGCGCACGGATCGCCGCCGCGAAGCCGCGGACCGGGTCGGCCTGTGCGACCTTGCGCTCGAGCTTGGCCAGGGGCACGCGCAACTTCGCCTCCGCGATCTCCCGGCGCTTGTAGGCCTCGATCTTGGCGAGCACGTTGGGCCGCTCGGTCGGCGCTTCGGCGCCCGTCTCGTGGGTCGGCTCTTGCGTAAGCGAGCTCATCGGCCCTCCTGTCCATGGGAGCGGTCGTTCGAGGCACGGACGAGCCGGGCGAGCGTCTCCCGGGCCGCCCCGGACTCGACGGCATCCTGCGCCCGCGCGAGCCCGTCCGCCAGGGTCGGTGCGGCGCCCGCGACCACGAGTGCAGCGCCCGCATTGAGCGCCGCGATGTCCCGGTAGGCGTTGCGCGCACCGGCGAGCACCGCTTCGAGCGCGCGGGCGTTGTCTTCGGGATCACCGCCGCGCAATTCCTCGGGCGGGCGAAGCGTCAGGCCGAGCTCTCGCGGATCGATGGTGAAGCGGGAGATCCGGCCCTCGTCCAGGGCGACCACCCGGGTCGGACCAGTGACGGTGATCTCATCGAGTCCGTCCGAGCCGTGAACGGTCCAGACCCGGCGGCTGCCGAGTTCCGCGAGCACCCGGGTCAGCGGCTCGGCCAAAGCCTCCTGGGCCACGCCGAACAGCTGGTAGGCGACGCCGGCCGGATTGCTCAACGGACCCAGCAGGTTGAAGATCGTCCGGACCGGCAGTTCCGAGCGCACCGGCGCGACGTGCCGCATCGCCGGGTGGTGGGTCTGCGCGAACAGGAAGCAGAGGCCGGCCTGCTCCAGGCAGCGGGCCTGGCCCTCGGCATCGAGCCCGAGCTTCACGCCCAGCGCAGCCAGCACGTCGGCGGCGCCGGAGCGGGAGGTCGCGGCACGGTTGCCGTGCTTGGCGACCGGCACACCGCAGGCGGCCACCAGGATGGCGGCGAGCGTCGAGACGTTCACGCTGCCGGAATGGTCGCCGCCGGTGCCCACAACGTCGATGGCGCCCTCGGGCGCCGCGACGCGGGTCATGCGCGCCCGCATCGCTTCTGCGGCGCCGACGATCTCCGCGATGGTCTCGCCGCGGACCTTGAGGGCGGTCAGGAAGGCGCCGGCCTGGACCGGCGTCACCTCGCCCGACAGCAGGTCGTCGAAGGCTGCCCGCGCCTCGGCGCGGTCGAGGGCGAGGCCCCCGGCGACCTTCGCGAGATGGGGTCTGAAACTGTCCATGCGCTCTGTCGGAGGGCCGCCCCGGCCTCCCGCGGGTCAATGCACGTCGGAGCGGGTCCTGTCACGCGCCGCGTTCCAGGCGGCGGCGAGATCCAGAAAATTCTTCACGATCTCGGTGCCGTGCTGCGAGCGGATACTCTCCGGATGGAACTGCACGCCGTGGAGCGGGCGCTCGGCATGCTCCAGCCCCATGATCAGACCGTCCGCCTCGGCAGTCACCTTCAGCGCCGCCGGGCAGCTGGCGCGGTCGACAACCAGGGAGTGGTAGCGCGTCGCCTCGAAACTGTCGTTGAGGCCGCGGAACAGGCCGCTGGCCCCATGCCGGATGGTCGAGACCTTGCCGTGCAGCGGCAGCGGCGCCCGGACTACGTCCCCGCCGAAGGCCTGGCCGATCGCCTGGAGGCCGAGGCAGACGCCGAAGATCGGGATTTCGTCCGACAGGTCCCGCACCACATCGAGGCACACCCCCGCCTCGTTGGGCGTGCAGGGGCCGGGCGAGAGCACGATGGCGTCCGGGGCCTTGGCGCGGATATCGGCGACGGTCAGCGCATCGTTGCGCACCACGTCGATCGCGCCGCAAAGCGGGCCGATCAGGTGCACGAGATTCCACGTAAAGGAATCGTAGTTGTCGATAACGAGGACGTTGGGCATCGCGGCGGCACGCTCGGGCATGGAGGCGATGTGACCGCTCGGGGCGAGGCGGTCAACTGGGCGTGATGCTCAGCTCGCCCTCCCCATCCAGAGACCTCATCCTGAGGTGCCCGCGTCAGCGGGCCTCGAAGGAGGGCTCCAAGAATCGCGATGCGGACTGGAGATCTCCTTCGAGGCCTCCGCTGCGCTTCGGCACCTCAGGATGAGGTTCTGTCCTGGAGAGTCCGAAGCGCCACCCTTTATTGCCCGCGCTTCGCCTGAGCGGCGAACCGCACCGCCTCCTCGGCGGCCCGGAACAAAGCTTTGGCCTTGTTGACGCATTCCTGCTGCTCGGAGGCAGGATCGGAATCGTACACGATCCCGGCGCCGGCCTGGACGTGCATCCGCCCGTCCTTCACCACCGCCGTGCGGAGCACGATGCAGGTATCCATCTCGCCCCGCGCACCGAAATAGCCGATGCAGCCGGCATAGGGCCCGCGCTTCTCGTGCTCCAGCTCGTCGATGATCTCCATGGCCCGCACCTTCGGGGCACCCGAGACCGTGCCGGCCGGGAAACCCGCCGCCAGGGCGTCGAGCGGGTCGTGGCGCGGGTCGAGGTCGCCCTCCACGTTCGACACGATGTGCATCACCTGGCTGTAGCGCTCGATGAAGAACGAATCCGTCACCCGGACGCTGCCGATCCGCGAGACCCGGCCGGCATCGTTGCGGCCGAGGTCGAGCAGCATCAGATGCTCGGCCCGCTCCTTGGGATCGGCGAGCAGCTCCTCGGCCAAGGCCGCATCCTCGGCCGGCGTCGCGCCGCGGCGGCGGGTTCCGGCGATCGGGCGCACCGTGACGGTGCCCTCGCGCACCCGCACCAGGATTTCCGGCGAGGAACAGACGATCTGGAAGGTCTCGAAATCGAGATAGCAGAGGAACGGCGCCGGGTTGGTGCGCCGGAGCGAGCGGTACAGGCTGAAGGCCGGCAGGGTGAACGGCGCCGAGAAGCGCTGCGACAGCACCACCTGAAACACGTCGCCCGCGACGATGTATTCCTTGGCCCGCGCCACCCGGGCGGAGAAGTCGTCCGGCGTCGTGTTCGAGACCGGCTCGGGATGGGCGACCGCGGACAGGTCCACCCGGGCCTCGATCGGCAGCGGTCCTTCGAGGGCTTCCGCAACCCGGTCGAGGCGCTGGAGCGTATCCTCGTAGGCCGATCGCGCGGCGATACCGGCGGCGGGCCGCACCGGCGAGACCACGGTGATGATGTCCCGGATTGAGTCGAACACCACCATCACCCGCGGCCGGACCAGGATCGCGTCGGGCACGCCCAGCGGATCGGGGTTCGGCTCCGGCAGCCGCTCCATGGCGCGGACCATGTCGTAGCCGAGATAGCCGAACAGGCCCGCCGCCATGGGCGGCAGATCCTGGCCTTCGTCGCCGATAGCGCTCTCGGCGATCAGGGCGCGCAGGCTCGCGAGCGGCGCCCGGTCGTCGGGTTCAAAATGGGTGAGGTCGGCCCCGCGGGCGATCGCGGGCACGCCATCCCGGCAGCGCCAGACAAGATCCGGATCGAGGCCGATCATCGAGTAGCGCCCACGCACGGCGCCGCCCTCGACCGATTCCAGCAGGAAGGCCGGACCCGCATGCCGCGCGCGCAGCTTGAGGAAGGCCGCCACCGGCGTTTCCAGATCGGCCACGAGGCTCAGCGCGACGAAGCTCGGCTGGCCGGCCTCGTAGCGCTCCGCGAAGGCCGCGTAGTCAGACGCCTCGGCCATCGCCTCAATACTCGCCGCCGATGGCCCGGCGCAGGGCCGTCGCGTCGACCTTCACGCCGGCGTTCTTCTGGACCTCGGTGATGTACTCGGACAGTACGTCGTCGGCGAGCGCGGACTGGAAGTTCTGCGCGATCGTCCTGTCGCTTGGGCTTTCGGCCACGAAGGCCGGCACGGTCGCGGACGTCACCTTGAACACCGCGCGTGAGTCGTTCGCCGCCGCAGTCCCGGCCTTGCCCACCGGCGTCGCGAAGACGAGGTTGACGTCGTCGGCCGTCAGCATGTCCTTGGCTTGGTTGCGCGACAGGTCCTGCGCTTCCTGCAGGTTGATGCCGACGTCCTTGGCGACATCCTCCATGGACTCGCCCTTGTTGATCTTCTCCACAAGCTCGCGCCCCTTGGTCTGGAGGCGCTTGGCGATCTCGGTGGCGGTCCAGCCGGCCTTCACGCCGTCCTTCACCTGATCGAGCGGCTTGTCGTGCGCGGGGTCGATGTTGGTCACGTCGTACCAGACGTAGCCGCCGGCCTTGGTCCGCAGGGGCTCGTTGTCGCCGCCGATCTCGGCGCGGAACAGGGCCGGCAGCGTGGTGTCGGCATCCGGGATGTCGGCGACCTTCTTCCCCTCGGGGTCCTTGCCGTTGGGATCCACGGCCTTCACGGCGATCAGCTTGAGGCCGCGCTCCGCCGCGATGTCGGTGAGCGGCTTGGCACCGGCGCGCTGATCCTCGATCGCGTCGCGGGTCGTCTCCATGGCGTCGCGGGCGCGGGCGAGCGCAAGGCCCTTGCGGATCTCGCCTTCCACCGCCTCGAACGGCTTCACGGTCCCGGGCTCGATCTTGGTCACGCGCAGGAGCACGGTGCCGAAGCGACCCTGGACCGGCTGGCTGACGCCGCCCTCCGGCAGCGCAAAGGCGGCATCGGCCACCACGGTGTCGAACAGCTCGGCTTTGCTGAGCGTCCCGAGGGCGAGGTCCTTGTCATCGGTGCCGCGCTCCGTGGCGACGGCCTCAAAGGTCTTGGAGCCGTCCTCGATCGCCTTGCGGGCGGCCTCGGCGGCGATCCTGTCGGGGAAGACGATCTGCTGGATCGTGCGCTTCTCAGGGCTGCCGAAACGATCCTTGTTCAGGGCGTAGGCGGCGCGGGCATCGGCCTCGCTGATCGCATCGGGTTTGGCCATCGCGTCCGGATCGACCACCAGAAGGTTGGCGGTGCGGAATTCCGGCGCGCGGAAGCCCGACTTGTTGGCCTCGTACCAGCTCTTCAGCTCCTCGTCGGTCGGATCCGGGATCTGACCGGCGGTCGAGGGCGTCAGCATCAGGTACGACGCGGCGCGGCGCTCGGTCGCGTAGCGGTGGACGGCCTCGCGCAACGCCACCGGCACGTGCAGGTCGGCCGAGACGGCTTCGGCGAGCTGCAGGCGCGCGATCACCGAGCGCTGCTCGCGCACGAACATCCCCTCGTTCAACCCGGCCCGCTGCAGGGTCTGGTAGAACAGCTGCGGCTCGAACTGCCCTTGCGCGTTCTGGAAGCTTTTCTCGTCGTGGATCGCCCGGATCACCGCGGAATCCGGCACGGCGAGGCCGAGATCATGCGTCTTCTGATCGAGGGCGGCCTCGGTGATCAGCTGCGCCATGACCTGCCGGTCGAGGCCGAGCATTCGCGCCTGATCGGGGGTGAGCGCGCGCTTCAGCTGCACCTGGTAGCGCTGCATCTGGTTCTGATAGGCTTGGCGCACCTGCTCGGCGGTGATCGGCGTGCTGCCGACCGTGGCCACGTTGCTGTTGGCGCCGCCGCGGAAGAACTCCTCGACGCCGAAGATGCCCACGCCCGCGATCAGCAGGGTGAAGATGACCGTCAAGACGATCTTGCCGAGCCAATGCTGGCTGGCGTTGCGGATGCCCTGAAGCATGATTGCGATCGGATACCTTCGGCGGCCGCCCCGTCGCCGGGACGGCACGTGTCCTGAAAGCCGACCGCGATAGACCATTCGCGTCCACAGGCAAAGGCTCGGCTATCCGCATCGGTTTGCGCGCTCAAGCTCGCTCTGGTAGGCCGCGACAACTTGCAAACGGCATAGCGAGGCGGGACAGGAATGACGCAGTCGGGGCGCAGACCGCTGGTCGCCGGCAACTGGAAGATGAACGGCACGCGGGCGTCGATCCAGGTGGTCGAAGCGATCCGCGGCGGTCTCTCCCCGGAGCTGGCCGGCCGCATCGACGTGCTGATCTGCCCGCCCGCGACGCTGATCAGTGCCTGCGTCGCGGCGGCGGCCGGCTCGCCCATCGCAATCGGCGGCCAAAATCTGCACGCGCGTCCGAGCGGCGCCTTCACGGGCTCGATCTCGGCCGAGATGCTGGCCGATCTCGGCGCCCGCTACGTGATCGTCGGCCATTCCGAGCGGCGCGCCTATCACCACGAGACCGATGACGGCGTCCACGCCAAGGCGCTCGGCGCCCGGCGGGCGGGCCTGTGCGGAATCATCTGCGTGGGTGAGACCATCGAGGAGCGCGAGCAGGGCCGTGCCCTCGACATCGTCCGCGCCCAGCTCGCCATCGGCTTGCCGAAGGGCGCCACGGCGGCCGACACGGTGATCGCCTACGAGCCGGTCTGGGCGATCGGCTCCGGCCGGACCCCGACCCCGCGGGACATCGCGGAGGTCCACGCCTCTCTGCGCGAGATGCTCGACAAACTGGTTGGCGACGAGGCGCAGAAGATCCGCATCCTTTACGGCGGCTCCGTGAAGCCCGGCAATGCCCGCGAACTACTGTCGGTCGACAATGTCGATGGCGCGCTGGTCGGCGGCGCCAGCCTTGTCGCCGAGGATTTCCTGGGGATCTGCGCCGCCTACGCGTGAGCCCGCGGACGCGCACCGTCAGAACGTTCTCGGGGCTGTCATACGATCCTGCTTAGGAAACGCGGTCTTCCACCACCGCGATTCGAACCATGACGGACGATCAGAGCCTCACCGACGCCTCCTTGATGGAGACGATCCGCCGGGAGATCCTCGACAGTTACGACGAGGAGATCGAACTCGGCTTCGAGGAGGATCGTCTCGACAGTCTCGAGGGGGGGACCGGATCCGGCCTGGACCGTCGATTCTATTTCCGGGAACTCCTGCGCCTCCAGCACGAGCTGGTCCGGCTTCAGGACTGGGTGCAGCACAACAAGCTGCGCGTGGTCGTGCTGTTCGAGGGGCGCGATTCGGCCGGCAAGGGCGGCGTGATCAAGCGGATCACCCAGCGCCTGAACCCGCGCGTCTGCCGGGTCGCCGCGCTGCCGGCGCCGAGCGAGCGCGAGCGCACGCAGTGGTATTTCCAACGCTACATCGCCCACCTGCCCGCCGGCGGCGAGATCGTACTGTTCGACCGCTCCTGGTACAACCGGGCCGGCGTGGAACGGGTGATGGGCTTCTGCACCGAAGCGGATGTCGAGGAGTTTTTCCGCTCGGTGCCCGAGTTCGAGCGGATGCTCGTGCGCTCCGGGATCGTGCTGCTGAAATACTGGTTCTCGATCACCGACGAGGAGCAGGCCATGCGCTTCAACATGCGCATCGCCGACCCGCTGAAGCAGTGGAAGCTCTCCCCGATGGACGTCGAATCCCGCCGCCGGTGGGAGGACTACACCCACGCCAAAGAGGACATGCTGACGCGCACGCACATCCCCGAGGCGCCCTGGTGGGTCGTGGAGGCGGTGGACAAGAAGCGCGCGCGGCTGAACTGCATCCACCACCTGCTGGAGCAGATCCCCTACGGCACGGTGGAACATCCGGCGGTGGAGCTGCCGGCACGGGTCCGGCACGCCGACTATATCCGCGCGCCGATCCCGGCCGAGATGCACGTCCCGTCGAAGTACTGAAGCGCTCTCCGTCGAAGGGGACACCGGTTCGGCGCAAGAAAGCGCGTCACAACAAAGGATTTGAGCCGTGCTCGATTGCAACGCGATCGGGCACGGCTCTCGGCGATCGCCCGCTGTGGGCCGCGCCCGTCAGATCTTGAAAGCCTGACGGGCGAGCAGGCGCCAGCGGCCGGCATCGCGGTGCCAGACCTGTAGCACGCCGATATGGACCGGGGAGGTCTTGCCGTCCGATACCGATTCCCCGGTGAAGACATGTCGGGCGATCGCATCGTCGCCCACCACCGAGACCGAGCGGTCCGACAGGGTGATGCTCGGGAAGGAGGCGCGCTTGCTGGCGAGCGGCGCGATGAAGGCCGCCTTGTCCTGCACGACGCCGCTCGAATGACCGTAGCTGAGCCCGTCATGGGTCAGCGCGTCGAGGGCAGCGCCGTCGCCGGCGAGGAGGGCCTTCGTGAGCGCATCCACTTGCGTCTCGACCACGGCCTTCTGGTCTTGGGGCTGCTCGGCAGCAGATACCGGCTCCATCAGCGCGGACGTGGCGAGGACAGCGGCGAGCGCTGCGCGGCGTGACATCGGCATGGCGTTCTTCCCGGCGTGGGACGGGGATTGGGTGATCCGTCCTTACCCGCTGGATCAGAGCACAGCCGAGACGTTGGTGCGAGGGAAACGCGCGATCCGCACGCGATCAACGAGTTGGCGCCGGGTCCCGATTGGTGTATGCGCCGAGCGAGATATGCGGCTGTTGTCCTGAGCAGCGGCCGCCTGCGCGCGCCCTGCGGTCCCCGCGACCGGCCCTCAGCGACCGCCGCGCGGACCAGACCACGCCTCCGGAACACCGATGCAGACCGTCCTGATCGTCGTCCACCTCATCATCGTGCTCGCGCTGATCGGCGTCGTGCTGCTGCAGCGCTCCGAGGGCGGCCTCGGGCTGGGCGGCGGGGGCGGCGGCGGTGTCGCGGGCTTCATGACCGGCCGCGGCCAAGCCAACGCCCTGACGCGTGCCACCGCGATCCTGGCGGCGCTGTTCTTCGCGACCAGCCTGCTGCTAGCCGTGATGTCGCACCGCGCGCAGGCGCCGAAATCGATCCTCGACACCGGCGCACCGCAGGCGGGTCAGCCCGCCAAGCAGCCGACCGGCGCCGACAACCTGCTCGACACGCTGCGCCAGCAGCAGGACCGTGCCCCCGCCACCGCGCCGGCCCAGCCCTCCCAGCCTGCTCCTGCCCAGCCCGCTCCTACCCAACCCGCTCCTGCCCAGCCGGGAGTCCCGGACGCGCCGCAGTCGCGCTGACCCGGAGCCAACCCGAATCATGACGGTCCGGCCTGTGCCGGGCCGTCAAATGCGCCCAGCGATCCCCAGCTCCCACACGGGCCGGGGCATTCGGCGTTTGGCAAACGCCGGCCTCTTCTTTATGGACCGAAGCCCATGACGCGGTACGTTTTCATCACCGGCGGCGTGGTTTCCTCCCTGGGCAAGGGGCTGGCCTCGGCGGCCCTGGCGGCGGTGCTTCAGGCCCGCGGCTACCGGGTTCGGATGCGCAAGCTCGACCCCTATCTCAACGTCGATCCGGGCACGATGAGCCCGACCCAGCACGGCGAGGTCTTCGTCACCGACGACGGCGCCGAGACGGACCTCGACCTCGGCCATTACGAGCGCTTCACCGGCGTGCCGGCGAGCCGGGCCGACAACATCACCACCGGCCGGATCTACCAGGACATCATCGCCAAGGAGCGCCGGGGCGACTACCTCGGCGCGACCATTCAGGTGATCCCGCACGTCACCAACGCGATCAAGGACTTCGTCCTCGAAGGCAACGACGCGTTCGACTTCGTGCTGGTCGAGATCGGCGGCACGGTGGGCGATATCGAGGGGCTGCCGTTCTTCGAGGCGATCCGCCAGCTCGGCCAGCAACTCCCCCGGGGCAACTGCTGCTACGTCCACCTGACGCTGCTGCCCTACATCCCGTCCGCGGGCGAGTTGAAGACCAAGCCGACGCAGCATTCCGTGAAGGAGCTGCGCTCGATCGGCATCCAGCCCGATATCCTGCTCTGCCGCTGCGACCGCGACATCCCCGTCGACGAGCGGCGCAAGCTCGCCCTGTTCTGCAATGTTCGCGAGACCGCGGTGATCGAGGCCCGGGACGTCGCGTCGATCTACGAGGTGCCGCTCTCCTACCGGCAGGCCGGTCTCGACCGCGAGGTGCTCGGCCATTTCGGCCTGGAGCACGGAGAGGAGCCGGATCTCGGCCGCTGGAAAACCATCGCCGAGCGGGTGCGCAACCCAGAGGGCGAGGTCTCCATCGCCATCGTGGGCAAGTACACGGGGCTCAAGGACGCCTACAAGTCGCTGACCGAGGCGCTGACCCATGGCGGCATCAGCCACCGGGTGAAGGTCAACCTCGAATGGATCGAGGCCGAGGTGTTCGAGCGCGAGGATCCCGCGCCCTTCCTCGAAGGCCTCAACGGTATCCTGGTCCCGGGCGGGTTCGGACAGCGGGGTGCCGAGGGCAAGATCCGCGCAGCCCGCTTCGCCCGGGAGAAGCGCATCCCCTATCTCGGCATCTGCTTCGGCATGCAGATGGCGGTGATCGAGGCGGCGCGCGCCCTCGCCGGCCTACCGGAGGCCAACTCGACCGAGTTCGGCGAGACCGCCGAGCCGGTGGTCGGCCTGCTGACCGAGTGGCTGCGCGGCAACGAGCTGGAGCGGCGCGCGGCCGCCGGCGATCTCGGCGGCACGATGCGGCTCGGCGCCTACGACGCGAAGCTCGATCCCGAATCGAAGATCGCCCAGATCTACGGCACCACGGACATCTCCGAGCGCCACCGCCACCGCTACGAGGTCAACATGGCCTATCGCGAGCGGCTGGAGGCCCAGGGCCTGCGCTTCTCGGGCGTCTCGCCGGATGGGCTTCTGCCCGAGACGGTGGAGCATATTGGGCACCCGTTCTTCATCGGCGTGCAGTTTCACCCGGAGTTGAAGTCGCGACCCTTCGAGCCGCACCCGCTGTTCAAGGGCTTCGTCGGCGCGGCGATCGAGCAGAGCCGTCTGGTCTGAAGGCGCGGCGGCGCGCCGCTGCTCGCATCGGACTGCGGGACCCTATATCTCGGCAGCCGTGACAGAGATCCTGTTCTACCACATGCAGCGCCAGCCGCTGGAGAAGGTGCTGCCGAACCTTGTCGAGCGATCCCTCGACCGGGGCTGGCAGGCTGCGATCCAGGCGGCCACCGAGGAGCGCCTTCAGGCGCTCGACGATCATCTCTGGACCTATTCGGACGAGAGCTTCCTGCCGCACGGCACCGACCGCGAGCCCGATACCGGGAGCCAACCGGTTGTCCTGACCCTGCGGGACGTGAACCCCAACACGGCCTCGATCCGCTTCCTCGTGGAAGGCGCCGACCTGCCGCCGGATGCGAACGCGTACGAGCGGATCTGCATCCTGTTCGACGGGACCGATCAGGACGCCCTGTTGCGTGCCCGTGAGCAATGGAAGCAGGCCAAGGAGGCCGGCCACACGGTCGCCTATTGGCAGCAGGACGATTCGGGTCGCTGGAACAAGAAGGCCTGACAGTGATCCGCAACAAAGGTTTCGCCTGCGCCACGCTCGGCCTCGCCCTGGCGTTCAGCGCGTCCCTGCCGCTCGGCGCCCAGGAGGCGCCGCATGGCCATCCCCGGCCGGAGGCCCGGCAGGCGCCCCGCGGTCCCGAGGGACGCCGCCTGCCGCCCGATTCGACGACGCAGCACAGCTTGGTGCTGCCCGATGGCCGGACGCTCGCCTTCACCGCCACCGCCGGAAGCCTGCCGCTGGTCGATGAATCGGGGAAGCTTCAGGCCGAGATCGCCTACGTGGCCTACACGATGGCGCCCGAGGCCGGGCGCCCGCGCCCGGTCACCTTCGCGGTGAATGGCGGCCCCGGTGCGGCCTCGGCCTATCTGAACATCGGGGCAATCGGCCCATGGCGGCTGCCGACCGGCGGCGACCACATCAGCCCGTCGCAGCCGGTGGCGCTCACCCCGAATGACGGCACGTGGCTCGACTTCACCGACCTCGTCTTCATCGATCCGGTCGGAACCGGCTACAGCCGCGCGGCGGACGGCAACGGCAAGGCCTATTGGTCGGTCGATTCGGACGCCGCGACCCTGTCGGCCGTCATCGCCCGCTATCTGCGCGTCAACGACCGCATGGCGAGCCCGAAATTCTACGTGGGCGAGAGCTACGGCGGCTTCCGGGGTCCGCTGATCGCCGAAAAGCTTCAGGAGGATATCGGCGTCGGCCTGTCCGGAATGGTGCTGCTCTCGCCGGTGCTCGATTTCGCGTGGCTGGAGGCGCCCCGGGCCAATCCCTGGGGCTACGTGCTCAAGCTGCCGTCCCTCGCGGCCGGTGCGCTGGAGCGGAAGGGCACCGTGCCGACGCCGGCGCTGCTCGGGGAGGCCGAGGCCTACGCCTCCGGCCCGTATCTGTCGGATCTGCTCAAAGGTCCGTCCGATGCAGGCGCGGTCGCCCGGATGACCGAGACGGTCGCGCCCCTGGTCGGGCTCGACGCCGCACTCGTGCGTTCTCAGGCGGCGCGGCTGTCCACCCGGAGCGTCCAGCGCGAGATCGACCGGGTTGGGGGTCGCGTCGCCAGCGCCTACGACACCGGGATCACCGGATGGGACCCGAATCCGGACGCAACGCAGTCGAACTTCGACGATCCGCAGCTCACTGCGATTCAGGCACCGCTGACCAGCGCGATGCTCGACCTCTACGCCCGCACGCTCAAGTGGCCCGTGCCGAATATGCGCTACGAGCTCCTGAACAACGCCGTGAATCACGGCTGGAGCTGGGGCTCGGGACGGCAGGCACCGGAGGTGTTCTCCAATCTCAAGGGCGCCCTGGCGCTCGACGGGCAGCTCCGGGTCCTGGTGGCGCACGGCTTCACGGACCTTGTGACCCCCTACTTCGCCTCGAAGCTCCTGCTCGCCCAGGCCCCCGCCTACGCGGCCGGGCGCCTGGACCTCGCGGTCTATCCCGGGGGGCACATGTTCTACACGCGAGCCGATTCGCGGGCGGCGTTCCACCGGGATGTGGCGCGGCTCTACGCGGATGCCCTCAAGGCCCGCGACGGAGATGCGAAACCGGGGCAGACGAAGGACGCGCCCTAGCGGTCGGCGGCCTCGCAACGGGCCGTTTCAGCAGCCGGACGATCCGGAGCTGGGCCGAACGCGGGGCGGGGACAGGTTTATAGAGGGGGCAAAGCCGATACGCGCGGAGCGCTCTTCAGGAAGAGCACATCGATATCGCGGCGTGGCACAAAGTCCTTCACGACCATCTCGACGGTCGTCGGACCCGTCTTTTTGAGATCGCTGCCGCAGAACGCGACCATCGTGGACGGATCACCTTTGTCCACGATCAGCTTGAACGTGCCGATCGTTCCGGTCCCGGCAGGGAAGAGATAGGTGAGATAGCGTTCGTAGGCCTGGAAGGACCGGCTGCCGTCGGCGCTCGCCCGCCGATACAGGGCCTGGGCCGAGCGCGCGAAGGCGGGATCCGTGCAGAACCGGTCGGCGTAACGCGCCATCTGGGACGAACCCAGATCCGGCGAACCGAACGAAAGGCTGGACTGCCCGCTGAGGCTCGGCGTGAAGCCCTGCCGAACGGCGACATCGCGCCCTGCCGGAAAGATCTGCCGGCGCCAGTACCGCGATTTCAGCGTCCAGAGCGGGACGTCCGAGATCGTCCCGTCCTTGTGGACCTGCCGATCGAGAAAGCCGGCCTCGATAAGGGCGTGGCGCCGCGGCTCCGACAGCCGGCGCAGCGGGACCTTTGTCGCCGCAACGGTCGGTACGGGCGGGAGGCCCAGGTGGTTAAGCTCGGTGGTGATCTCGACCGACTGGCCGTTGCGCATCAGGAAGGCCTGCTGGTCGAGCTGCCACGGAACGGCCTGGCCATCGACCGTGGCGTTGAAGGCGAGGACGTTGGCCTGGGCCGGATCGGGGATGGCAACCGCCATCACGGGCGCGCCGACGAGGTCGGGCATCGGGAACGCCACGATGGCCGCGATGTCGGTTCCGGTCGGGTTGCGGAACCGGTAATCGGCCCTGACTTCCTGCTCCGAGAGATACAGGTCTTCCGCCACAAGCGTGATCGCGCTGCCCTGCTCCAGGACGAGGTTCCCCGCCTTGAGCGCGGCATCCGTGTCATCGGCCTGGGCCGGCAGGGATGACGCCGCGAGAAGGGCAAGGACCAGCCATAGGACTCTCATCACGATCACGCATCTCGGTTGTGGCTATGGACGGCCAGCCCGGCCGCCGCGACCGTGGGGATCCCCGGCCCGCTGACCAGTCCCCACCGTTCGCGAGGCGGCGGAAATGATTCCGCCGCGCCTCCGTTGTGCGAGAGCTGTCATGCGTCTACAACGACCGCGTGACGGTGCCCCGGCGACGGGGTGAAAAGGGAATGCGGTGAGGGGTGCGAACCCCGATTCCGCGGCTGCCCCCGCAACTGTGAGCGGCGAGCGCCTGCCGAGAGCCACCGGAGCGATCCGGGAAGGCGGCAGGGGCGTCGAGCCGCGAGCCAGGAGACCTGCCGTCACGACAGGATCCCGCGTTGCCGCCGGTGGGGCGGCTGGAGACAGACCCATGACAACCTCGACCCTCGCCCCCGTCACCGTCGGTGCCCGCGCGTCCGAGCGCCCCGTGGCGGTCGCGCTCGCGGCTTTCCTCGGCCTCGGCCTGCTGTTCATGGTCGGCTTTTCGCCGGCGATCGCGTTCCACAACGCGGCTCACGACTTCCGGCATACCCAGAACTTCCCCTGTCACTGACGCCATCGTCGCAGGGATGATCATCCGGCTTCTGTCGGCGGCGTTGGCCGCCGGCTTCTTCGCGGCCGTCGTCGTGATGGGCCTCGAACTCACGCTGACCTCGCCGCTGATTGTGGCGGCCGAGCGCTACGAGCAGGCCGAGCCCAGTCATCAGGCCGCCCGCACACTGCCGATCGTTCTCGCTCATGCCGGCCACGATCATGCCGCGCCGGACACGGCACCGGAATGGCAACCGGGCGCGGGTCTGCCGCGCATGGCCTTCACCGGACTTGCGACCCTGGTGGGTGCCGTCGGCTACGCGCTCCTGCTCGGTGCCGTGATGCTCGCCTGCGGGCGGGAGCCAACGCCGCAGGTCGCCGTGGCCTTCGCGGTGGCGGGTTTCGCCAGCGTCGCCCTGGCACCCGGCCTCGGCCTGCCGCCGGAGTTGCCGGGCAGTGAGGCAGCACCGCTGGCCGTCCGGCAAGCGTGGTGGGTCATGACCGCCGCGTCCACCGCCATGGGCCTCTACCTGATCGCCGTGCGCCGATCGCTGATCGCCATCCTGGGCGGGGTCGTCCTGATCATCGCGCCGCACGTGGTCGGCGCGCCGCAGGCGCCGGAAGGGGCGTCAGCGCTGCCGGCGGCACTGGCCGCGCAGTTCGCCGCGCGCTCGCTGGCGATCAGCTTCGTGTTCTGGATGCTGCTGGGCCTCGGGTTCAGTCGGGCCTGGCTGGTGTTCGGCCGCGGGACCGCGCGGGGCACGGCCCATGGCTGAGACCGTCCTCTACGTCTGCACGACGTGCCGCCGCGACGGTGACGACCCCGAGGGCCCCAGGGCCGGCGCCCGCCTCCTCGACGCCCTGCGCGTTCGGGCCGAGGGTGCCGTCGATCTGCGCGTCGAGCCGGTGGAGTGCCTGTCGGTCTGCAAGCGCCCCTGCACGGTGGCGGTCGCCGCGGCGGACCGCTGGACCTACGTGTACGGCGACATGGACCCGGCCGCCTCCGCCGAGATCATTCTCGCCGGGCTCGCCGCCTACGCCGCGACGCCCGACGGCATCGTGCCGTGGCGCGAGCGACCGACCGAATTCAAGAAGGGCGTGATCGCCCGGATCCCCCCCTTCCCTGCACCGCGCCCGATTCCGGCCGGCACCCTGGAGGCCGCCGAATGACGATTGTCGCCAAGATCCCCTGCACCATCGTCACGGGCTTCCTCGGCGCCGGCAAGACGACGCTGGTCCGCCACGTGATCGAGAACGCGAAGGGCCGGCGCCTCGCCATCCTGGTCAACGAGTTCGGTGATGTCGGCTTCGACAAGTCGTTCCTGGCCGCCTGCGGCGTCGAGGGTTGCACCGAGGACTCCATCGTCGAGCTGCCGAACGGCTGCATCTGCTGCACGGTGGCGGACGATTTCGTTCCGGCCCTCGAGACGCTGCTCGCCCGTACCGAGCCGCCGGAGCACATCCTGATCGAGACCTCGGGCCTCGCGCTGCCGAAGCCTCTGGTCCAGGCCTTCCAATGGCCGGCGATCCGCTCGCGGGTCACGGTGGACGGCGTGGTGGCGGTGGTGGACGGGCCGGCGGTCGCCGCAGGTGTGTTCGCGGAGGATCCCGCGGCGCTGGCCGCCCAGCGGGCCGCCGACCAATCGGTCGATCACGACAATCCGCTGGAGGAGGTGTTCGAGGACCAGCTCCTCTGCGCCGACCTCGTGGTGCTCAACAAGGTCGATCTGATCGACGCCGACACCCGCGCCCGGGTCCGGGCCGAGGTCGAGGGGCATCTGCCGCGCGCCGTGAAGGTGGTGGAGACCGAGAAGGGCGTCATCGATCCACGGGTTCTGCTGGGCCTCGGCGCGGCGGCCGAAGATGATCTGGATGCCCGCCCGTCCCACCACGGCGAGGGTGAGGACCATGATCACGACGACTTCGAGACCGTAGCGCTGCCGATCCGCCCGGCGGTGACGGCGGCCGATCTCGCGACCCGCGTCGAGAAGGCGGCTGAGACTGCTGGCGTGCTGCGGATCAAGGGGTTCGCCGAGGTCGAGGGCAAGGCGATGCGCCTCGTGGTGCAGGGTGTCGGCCGGCGCGTTGCCCACCATTTCGATCGGCCCTGGCGGTCGGGCGAGGCGCGCGATGGAGCGCTCGTGGTGATCGGCTTGAAGGGCTTCGATCGGGACGCCGTCGCGACGGCGCTCGCGGGATGAGACCCGTCGCGCGCGTCCGTCCGGTCAACACCTAGGGACGCGGGCGATGCATCTTGTGCGCATCGATGCCGTCTCCCTCGACGAGGGCGAGGCGGCGGTGGATCTCGGGCAGGAGCCCGGCGATCTCGTCGTGCTGTCCTTCACCGACAGCGACCTCGCCGGGATCGCGCGGGCGTATGCCGTGGAGCCGGGCCTCCCGAGCCTGCGCCTCGCCAAGATGGCCAAGCTGCGGCACCCGCTCTCGGTCGATTTCTACGTGGAGCGCATCGTGGCGCGCGCCAAGATCGTGGTGATCCGCTGCCTCGGGGGGCTCGATTACTGGCGCTACGGGGTCGAGCGCTGCGCCGAGGCAGCGCGGGCGCATGGGGTGGTGCTGGCGGTGCTGCCGGGCGACGACCGGCCCGACCCACGGCTTGCCGCCTCCTCGACCGATCCCGCGCTTGCGGACCGGCTCGACGCCTATTTCCGCGCTGGCGGCCCCGAGAACCTGCGCCAGATGTTGCGGCTCCTCGCGAGCCGGATCGGCGCGGACCTTCCGGTCGAGCCGCCCCAACCATTGCCCCGGGGCTTCGCGTGGTGCCCGGGCTGTACGACGCCGCCCCTCGCTCAGGCCGTGGCGGCGGCGGAAACCGCGATCCCGCTCGCGGACGCACGGGCAGAACCCCTCGCCCTGCTCCTCGTCTACCGCTCCGCCGTCCTCGGCGGTGACACTGCGCCGTTCGTCGCGCTGATCGCGGCCCTGCGCGCCCGCGGGATCGGCGTGCTGCCGATGGCCGTGTCGAGCCTGAAGGAACCCGTGGCCGCAACCGCAGTCGCGGCGGCCGTGCGGGCGCGCCGGCCCGATCTCGTCATTGCGGCAACCGCCTTCTCGGCGCGCGAGGACGGGACCGACTTCGTCCTCGACGGCGCCGATTGTCCGGTGCTGCAGGCCTTCACGGTCGGGTCGCCGCAGGCGGCCTGGGAGGCCTCGGCCCGGGGGCTCGGTGCGGCTGATCTCGCCATGCAGGTGGCGCTTCCGGAATTCGACGGCCGGCTCTCGGGCTTCCCGATCTCGTTCAAGGAAGAAGCGGCCGAGATCGAAGGCTTCGCCGAGCGCCGGGCCGTGCCCTACGCACCCGGAATCGCGGCGCTCGCCGACCGGGCCGCCGGCTGGCTGCGGCTCGCCGCCCGGCCTCGGGACGCGCGGCGCATCGCGATGGTCCTGTCCGATTATCCGGCGCGGGGCGGCCGGGCCGGCTTCGCGGTCGGCCTGGATACGCCGGAGAGCGCCCGGGCCATCGCCACGGACCTCGCCGCCTCCGGCTATGCCGGGTGTACCTTGCCCGAAGCCGGCGCGCTGATGACGACGCTGACCGAGGGGCCGGCGGACTTCTGTGTGCCGCTGATCGCCTACCGGGCGTGGCTCGACGGCCTGCCCGCCGCGACCCGCGGCACGATCACCCAGGCCTGGGGCGAGCCCGAGACCGATGCCGCCTGCACGGAGGGCGCGTTCCGGTTCCGGATGGCGGATGCCCGCCGAGCCGCGGATCCGCAGAGCGGCGGCCTGACAGTGTTCCTTCAGCCGGATCGCGGGCGCGATCCCGATCGCAAGGCCGGCTACCACGATCCCGAGCGTGTCCCGACTCACGCCTACCTCGCCTTCCACCTCGGCCTGCGGCAGCGCTTCGACGTGCTGGTCCAGCTCGGCACCCACGGCACGACCGAATGGCTGCCCGGCAAGGCCGTGGCCTTGTCTCCGGAATGCTTCCCGGCGCTCTGTGTCGGTGCCCTGCCGGTGATCTACCCGTTCATCGTGGACGATCCCGGTGAGGCCGCTCCGCTCAAGCGCCGGCTCGGCGGCGTCGCACTCGGTCATCTGACACCCGAAGTCGCCAGCCACGACCTTTCTCCCGAGGCGGCCCGGCTGCGTGAGCTCGTCGAAGAATACAGCGCCGCCAGCGTCCTCGATCCCCGCCGGGCGACCCTGATCGCCAGCGCCATCCTGGAGGAGGCCGGGGGCGCCGGGCTGCTCGACGGCGCCGGGATCGGCCCCGACACGCCGATGGACGAGGCGCTGACGCGGCTCGACGCCCATCTGTGCGATCTCGGCGAGACGAGCTTCCGCGATGGGCTGCACGTCTTCGGCCGCGCCCCTGACGACGCCCTCGCCCCGGTCGTGACGAGCGCGGCAGCCGAACGGGCGGGACTCCTCGCCGCCCTGGACGGCCGGTTCGTCCAGCCGGGCCCGTCCGGCTCCCCGTCCCGCGGGCGCGCGGACGTGCTCCCCACCGGGCGAAACCTCGCCACGCTGGATCCGCGTGCGATTCCGAGCCGCGCCGCCGCGCTCCTGGGGGCGAAGGCCGCCGAGGCGGTGGTGACGCGCTACCTTCAGGATGAAGGGGCCTATCCGGCCCGGATCGTGATGGATCTCTGGGCCTCGCCGACCCTGCGCACCAGCGGCGAGGATGTGGCGCACGCGCTGGCCCTTATGGGTGTCCGGCCCGTCTGGGACCATGCCAGCACCCGCGTCACAGGCTTCGAGGTGCTGCCGCTGGCCATGCTCGACCGACCGCGCATCGACGTGACGGTGCGGATCTCCGGGGCGTTCCGCGACACGTTCCCGGACACGCTGGCGTTGATCGACCGCGCCGCCCGGGCGGTGGCCGACCGGGACGAGGCCGATGACGAGAATCCTCTGGCAGCAGCCCGCAGACGCGGCGAGACGGCCGCCCGGGTCTACGGCGCGGCGCCCGGCCGCTACGGAGCCGGCACGGCCGCCACCGCCCTCGACGGCTCCTGGGACACTCGCGCCGATCTCGGCCGCGCCTATCTGGCGGCCAGCTCCCATGCCTACGGCGACCGCGAGGGGCCGGACGCGGATTTCACCGCGCGGGTCGCAGCGGCCGACGCCTACCTGCACGCCTTCGACGCGGCCGAGCGCGACCTGTTCGACGGCGATGCGGCGGTCGACGCCATGGGCGGCTTCGCGGCCGCGGCGGCGCTGCAGGATGCACGCCCGGCGCTGTACAGTCTCGACGTGTCGGTGCCGGAGCGCCCGAAGGCCCGCACCGCTCGGGAGGATGCCGCGCGCCTGATCGGCGGTCGCCTCGCCGATCCCCGCTGGATCGCGGCTCAGCTGCGCCACGGCTACAGGGGGGCGCAGGAACTGGCGCAAGGGCTCGACGCGGTGTTCGTGCTCGCCGCTTCGAGCGACGCCGTCAGCGATGCCGGGTTCGACCGGTTGTACGCCGCCTGGATCGCAAACGCGGAGGTGTTCGAGCAGCTGCGCGACGCCAACCCGGCGGCGACCCGGGGGATCCTGGAGCGCTTCGACGAGGCCCGTGACCGCGGCCTCTGGCACAGCCGGCGCAACGCCCTGCCGGCCGACGCGCTGCTGTGCGAGGCCGCGGAGTGAACGCGCCCGCGCATCGCCGCGCTCTTCCCGAGGCACCGGGCCGCAGGGGCTGGTGCCCCGGACTCGCCCGCCCGATGCCCACGGGTGACGGGCTGCTGGCGCGGGTCCACCCGCCGCTGGGGATGCTCTCGCTGGACCAAGCCCGCGCGGTGGCGCAGGGCGCACGGCTTTTCGGCAATGGCCATCTCGACATCACCGCCCGGGCCAACCTTCAGATCCGCGGCGTCACCGAAACGACGCGCGCGCCGCTCGCCCGGCTGCTCACCGAAGCCGGCCTCGGCGACCGGCGCGCCGATGGCGGCCCGCAGCGCCTGACGCTTTCCCAGCCCCTCGCTGGATACGATCTTGCGGAGCTGATCGACGTGCCGGCGCTCGCCCGGGCGATCGAGGCGGCTGCGCTCAACATTCCCGAGCTGCCGGCCAAGACGCTGGTCGTGGTCGAGGGGCGCCCGGATGCGACCCTGCCGGACGCCGATTGTATCGTCGTCGCCCGCGATAGGGCGCGGGTCGAGATCGCGATCGCTGCCGCCGCGGATTGGCAGACCGTTCTCACCTGCGTGCTCGAAAATGCACCCGCGATCCTGACCGCGCTGCTCAATGCCTTCGCGCGCACCGGCCGGCGTCGGATGCGCGATCTTTCGGATGACGAACGTGCAAGGCTCGCCACGACCCTTCGCGCGTCCGGGTTGGCAGGGTCGCCCTGTCCTTCACGAGGACGGGGCGTCGTGCCCTTCGCGCCCGCCGCCGGTCTCCGAACCCGACCCGATCTTCAGATCCTCGCTCTGGATGCGCCCTTTGGCCGCTGCACGGCGGATTCTCTCGATCGTGTCGTGAGCGCCGCGCAAACCATCGGCGCGGACGCGATCCGTCTCTCGCCAGCGCGCGGCTTCGTCCTGCTCGCTCCAGCCAACGCACCGGCGGCCGCAATCATGGCGGAGCTCGCCTCCGAGTTCATCGTCGCACCCGACGATCCCCGGCGCAGTGTCGATGCCTGTACGGGCGCCCCGGGTTGCGCCTCCGGCTCGACGCCGACGCTGGCCGATGCGGCGTGCGTCGCCGAGATGTTCCGCCCACTCGCGCAACAGGGATGGACCGCGCACGTCTCCGGCTGCGCCAAGGGCTGCGCGCGGCCGGGCCCTGCCGACCTGACCCTGGTGGGCACACAGGGTCGCTATGGCATCGTCATCGGCGGCGCACCCGGCGATGAGCCGACTCTACACCTCCCTATCGAGGCCGTACTGGACCGGTTAGGAAGGGCCAAGACTGTCGGCCTTGCCGCGGCGTTCGCGCCCAATATGGCTCGGCCGAACACTGGGAGGGATGGAAGACCGGCATGAGCGCGAGCCAGAATGCCCTGCGCCAGGCGGGGTCGGAACCGGTGGCCCAGGAGCCTGCCTCCCGCCAAGAGCCCGCCTCCCGCTACGACTATATCCGCGACGGCAGCGCCATCTACGCGCGCTCCTTCGCGATGATCCGCGCCGAGGCCGATCTCGCCCGCTGGACCGGGGCCGCCGAGCGCGTCGTGGTGCGCATGATCCACGCCTGCGGCATGACCGACCTCCCGGCCGATGTGGAGATGTCGGACGATTTCGCCGAGGCCGGTGTCGCAGCGCTGCAAGCCGGGGCACCGATCCTGTGCGACGTTCGCATGGTCGCCGACGGCGTCACCCGGGCGCGCCTGCCGGCCGGCAACCCGGTGATCTGCACGCTCGGCGATCCCCGCGTGCTGGATCTCGCGCGGGACCTCGGCACCACCCGCTCGGCCGCCGCCATGGAGTTGTGGCGCGAGCACCTTCCGGGCAGCGTGGTGGCGGTGGGGAACGCGCCGACCGCCCTGTTCCGCCTGCTGGAACTGCTCGACGCGGGTGTGGCGCCGCCGGCCGCGGTGATCGGCATCCCGGTGGGTTTCGTCGGCGCCGCGGAATCGAAGGACGCTCTGGCCCGGGACGGCCGGGTGCCGTTCGTGGTCGTCCACGGTCGGCGCGGCGGCAGCGCCATGACGGCCGCCGCCGTGAACGCGCTCGCCAGCGAGGCCGAGTGATGGACGGGTTCGAACGGCTCGACGAGCCCGCGGAGGCGCTGCCGGCTGCCGCGGTGACCGGCACGCTCTACGGGGTCGGGATGGGTCCGGGCGATCCCGACCTGCTGACCGTCAAGGCGCAGCGCATCCTGATGCGGGCGCCGGTGCTCGTCCACTTCTGCAAGCGGGGCAAGCGCGGCAACGCCCGCACGATTGCGGATGCGATCCTGCGCGATCCGGACCGCGAACTGGCGCTCGCCTATCCCTACACCACCGAGATCCATCCCGAGCACCCGGACTACGTGGCGGCGCTCGCCGGCTTCTACGACGACGCAGCGGGACGGCTCGCCGATCATCTCGGCGCCGGGCGCGACGTGGCGATCCTCTCGGAGGGCGATCCGTTCTTCTACGGCTCGTTCATGCACCTGTGGCGCCGCCTGAAGGACCGCTTCCCCGTCGAGGTAATTCCGGGCGTCACCGGCATGTCGGGCTGCTGGACCCGGGCCGGGACGCCGATCACCTGGGGCGACGACGTCCTGACCGTTTTGCCCGCGACCCTGTCGCTCGATATCCTCACGGAGCGGCTGCGCGGCACCGACGCCGCCGTGGTGATGAAGCTCGGCCGCCACCTGCCCAAGGTGCGTGCGGCTTTGGCCGAAGCCGGGCTCCTTGCGCGTGCAGTTTATGTCGAGCGCGGCACGATGGCGGGCGAGCGCGTCGTCATGCTGGCCGACAAGGCTGACGATGCTGCCCCGTACTTCTCGATGGTGCTGCTCCCCGGCGAGGGGCGTCGGCCGTGACCGATGCGCCGGATGCTTGTTGGTCACGCTCCGCCCCATTACGTTGGGCTGACGGGGACGGCTCATGACGACGTTGACGGCGACGGCCCGGGGCCGTGTGACGCTCCAAGAAGATATCCTCAAGCATCTCGGTATTCAGCCGGGCGGCAGGATCAGGCTCGAACTCCTGCCCGACGGTCGGGCGGAACTGATGGCCGACCAGCCTGAGCACTCCTGGCGTCAGGTGTACGGAATACTTTCAGGCGAAGGTAATGGTGCCCGTTGCTCGATCGATGAGATTGGCGACGCTATAGCGGAAGCAGGAGCAGAAGCCGGAACTTCCGGACTCGTCAGGTCGTGAGGGTCACGCCCGACACCAATGTCTTGGTGCGACTGATCGTCAATGACGACCCTGTCCAGGGGCTGGCGGCCTTTCAAGCACTGGAATGTGCCGCCCCGGTCGCGATCAGTGTTAAAGCCCTTTGCGAATTGGTTTGGGTGCTCCGGAGCCGATACGGCATGCCCCGCGGGGAGATCACCGCGGCGATCCGAAACTTGATCGCGACCCGCACCGTCGTGGCCGACCGGCCAGCCATCGAAGCCGGCTTGACGATGTTGGAAGCAGGCGGTGATTTCGCAGACGGTGTCATTGCGTTCGAAGGGCGTCGCCTCGGCGGCGAGACCTTCATGTCATTCGACAGGGCAGCCATTAAACGGCTGGGTGTGCAGGGATTTTCTGCACGATTGCTGACCTCAGAGGCGGACGCGCGTTGAATCCGGGTGCAGGCGGAACACTGACGGTCATCGGTCTCGGCCCGGGCGACGAGAGCCTGCTGACCGAATCCGCCCGCCGGGCGCTGGACGCGGCCGAAGACCTTATCGGCTACTACCCGTACGTTGCCCGCATCCCCGAGCGGCCGGGCCTGACGCGGCATGCCAGCGACAACCGTGTCGAGGTCGACCGGGCGCGCCACGCCCTGGAGCTCGCGGCCGCCGGACGGCGGGTCGCGGTCGTCTCCGGTGGCGATCCCGGCGTCTTCGCCATGGCGGCGGCGGTGTTCGAGGCGGTGGAGCACGGCGAGCCCGGATGGCGCGACCTGGCCATCACGGTCGAACCCGGGATCACCGCGATGCTGGCAGCCGCGGCCCGGCTCGGCGCGCCACTCGGCGGCGATTTCTGCGCCCTGTCGCTCTCGGATAACCTGAAGCCCTGGCCGGTGGTGACGGCACGGCTGGACGCGGTGCTGCGCGCCGATCTGGTCGTGGCCCTCTACAACCCGATCTCGACCGCCCGACCCTGGCAGCTCGGCGCCGCCCTGGAGATCGCGGCCGGGATCCGCGCGCCCGGGACGCCGGTGATGTTCGCCCGCGCGATCAGCCGGCCCGACGAGGCGATCCGGGTGACGACGCTGGCCGACGCGCCGGAGGCGCCGGCCGACATGGCGACGATGGTGATCCTTGGCGCCTCGACCACGCGGCTGATCCCGCGGACCGGCCGTCCGCCCTTCGTCTACACCTCGCGCAAGGTCGAGGCGGCGTGAACGTCGATGCCCAGCCAGCGGAGCGCTCCGGCGACATCTGCCACGCTCGTGACATCGGGCTTGTCCGGCCTGCGGACCATGACCACGGGGATCGCAAGGGCGCGCGCCGCCGCGATCTTGCCGTAGGTCGCCCCCCCACCGGAATTCTTGCTGACCAGGATCTCGATGCCGGCCGCCCGCATCAGCGCGGCCTCCGAATCCGGGTCGAAGGGGCCGCGGGCCTCGATCGCCGTGAGACGGGGCACCGGCAGCGCGTCGCCGAGGGGCTCGACCGTGCGCACCCAGTAGGCGTGCTGCGGAGCCACCGCAAAGGCGCCGGCCTCCTGTCGGCCGACCGTCAGGAATACGCGCCGGGGCTCGACGCCAAGCGCCGCAGCGGCGGCCGGCACATTCTCGACCTCAATCCAGCGATCGCCGGGTGTCAACTTCCAGGCCGGACGGCGGATCGCCAGCAACGGGACGCCCGCCAGGGCAGCCGCGCGGGCGGCGTTGTCCGAGATCCGGGCGGCGAAAGGGTGTGTCGCATCGATCAGGCGGTCGATTCTTTCCGACCGCAGGTAGCGCGCGAGGCCCTCGGCGCCCCCGAACCCGCCGCTCCGCGTCGGGACGGGCTCTGGCTTCGGAGCGGCGGTCCGGCCGGCCAGCGAGAGCACCACGGACAGGTCGTCCCGCCCGGCCAGCGCGCGCACCAGGCCGCTCGCCTCCCCGGTCCCGCCGAGGATCAGGATCCGCATCACACCCTCCGTCATGGGCGCCTTGTCCATGAGCGGTGAAGCCCTGTCGAGCCGGCCCGCGGCCGGTTGCTGGCTGTCGATCGTCGGTATCGGCGAGGACGGGCGGTCCGGCCTCGCGCCCGCAGCGGCGGCTGCGCTCGATGCCGCCCGAATCGTCTACGGCGGCCGCCGCCATTTTGCGTTGGCCGGCCCCCTGGCGGCCGAGACACGCCTTTGGCCGAGCCCGATCCACGAAGCCTATCCGGATATCCTCGCCCGACGGGGCGAGCCCACCTGCATCCTCGCAACCGGCGATCCCTTCCATTACGGCATCGGCGCCGAGATCGCCCGGCTGATCCCACCGGCCGAGATCCGCACCTTCCCGCAACCCTCGGCGTTCAGCCTTGCCTGCGCGCGCCTCGGCTGGCCGCTGGCCGAATGCGGCCTCGTCACCCTCCACGGTCGCGCGCTGGCCCGGATCGTGCCGCATCTCCAGCCGGGGGCCCGGCTGCTTGTCCTATCGTGGGACGGCTCGACACCGGCGGCTCTGGCGGTTTTGCTGACCGAGCGCGGTTTCGGCGCGTCCACCCTGACGGTGCTGGAGGCGATGGGCGGCCCGCGCGAGCGGATCCAAGCGGCGCGCGCCGAGGGCTTCGATATCGTCGCCATCGATCCGCTCAACACCGTCGCGATCACCGTGGCGGGTGACGGCCGCGCGCTGCCCCTCGCGCCCGGCCTCGACGACACGCTGTTCGAGAATGATGGGCAACTCACCAAGGCCGAGGTCCGGGCGCTGACGCTCGCGGCTCTGCGGCCCCATCCGGGACTGCACCTATGGGATATCGGGGCTGGCGCCGGCTCGATCGCGATCGAATGGATGCTGCGCCATCCGAGCCTGCACGCCACCGCCATTGAGGCCCAGCCGGATCGGGCCGCGCGGATCCGGCGGAATTCCGAGACCCTTGGCACGCCGGACCTCACCGTGGTGACTGGTGCCGCGCCGGATGCGCTGGTCGGGCTACCCGAGCCGGATGCGATCTTCATCGGCGGCGGCGTGTCGGAGCCCGGCGTCCTGCCGGCGGCCCTGGCGGCCCTCAGGCCGGGCGGACGCTGCGTCGCCAACGCTGTGACGCTGGAAGGCGAAGCGGCCTTGCTCGCGGCCTTCGCGGCCCAGGGCGGCAGCCTGCGGCGCTTCTCCGTCGACCGGGCCAGTCCCGTGGGTGGAATGCACGGCTGGCGGCCGGCCATGCCGGTGACCCAATGGGCCTGGACCAAGCCATGACCGAACGCCTCGTTGCCGGGATCGGCTTTCGGCGCGGCACCGGAGCCGACGAGATCGCGGCGCTGATCACCCAGGCGCTCGGCCAGATCGGCGTCGGACGGGGCGACCTGACGGCCATCGCGACCGCGGCCGACCGGGCGGTCGAGCCGGCGATTGCCGGCGCAGCTGCGCAGTTCGGCCTGTCGCCGCGCCCGGTCGCCGCGGACGCGCTGGTGGCCCGCGACGCCGAACTCGTCACCCGCTCGGCGCGGATCGAGCGCCTGCGCGGCGTCGGTTCCGTCGCCGAGGCCGCCGCCCTCGCGGTGGCCGGACCGGGCAGCCGCCTCGCCCTTCCCCGGATCGCAAGCGGTGGCGCCACCTGCGCGCTCGCCGTCGGCCAGACCACGATGCCCACAGCATGACCGTCCACTTCATCGGCGCCGGCCCAGGCGCGGCCGACCTCATCACGGTCCGGGGTCGCGACCGCGTCGCGTCCTGCCCGATCTGCCTCTACGCAGGCTCCCTGGTGGCGCCCGAGATCCTCGGATGGTGCCCGGCTGGCGCCCGGATCGTCGATACCGCGCCCCTCGACCTCGACGCCATCATGGCGGAGATCGCCGCGGCCCATGCAGACGGCCACGACGTGGCGCGACTGCATTCGGGCGACCTGTCGATCTGGAGTGCGCTGGCCGAGCAGATGCGCCGGCTCGACGGGCTCGGCATCCCCTACACGGTGACGCCCGGCGTCCCGGCCTTCGCGGCGGCGGCGGCCGTGCTGCGGCGGGAGCTGACCGTGCCCGGGCTGGCGCAGTCAGTGGTCCTGACCCGCACGTCCGGCCGGGCGAGCGCCATGCCCGAGCGCGAGACCCTGGCAGCCTTCGCGGCGACCGGGGCCACATTGGCGATCCACCTCTCGATCCACGTGGTCGAGCGGGTGGCGTCCGAGCTGATCCCGTTCTACGGACCGTCCTGCCCGGCCGCGGCGGTGTTTCGCGCCTCCTGGCCGGACGAGCGGGTGTTGACGGCCGATCTCGCCACCCTGCCGGCCCTGGTGGCGCAAGCCGGCCTCGAACGCACGGCGCTGATCCTCGTCGGGCCGGCGCTCGCCGCCGAGCATTTCCGCGAGAGCGCGCTCTACGCCACCGATTACGACCGGCGCTACCGGCCCGGCGGCACGGTCGGAGGGCGGACATGAGCGCCCCCGGTCTCCTCATCGCGGCGCCACGATCGAGTTCCGGCAAGACGACCGTGACCCTCGCGCTGATGCGGGCCCTGTCCCAGCGGGGCCTGCGGGTGCGCGCCGCCAAATGCGGCCCTGACTACATCGATCCGGCCTTCCATCAGGCGGCCACGGGGCGACCGAGCTTCAATCTCGACAGCTTCGCCATGGCGCCGCCCCTGCTCGACGCCCTGGCCCGCGACACGGTCACGGATGCCGACATCGTAATCGCCGAAGGATCCATGGGCCTGTTCGACGGGGTCCGTGCGGCTGAAAACCGGACCGGCGCCAATGCCGATATCGCCGCCCGCTACGGCTGGCCCGTGGTGTTGGTGGTGGATGTCTCCGGGGCGGCCCAATCGGCCGCCGCGGTCGCCCTGGGCTGCCGGCTCTACGACCCGCGGGTCACGATCGCCGGGGTGATCCTGAACAAGGTCGCGAGTGCCCGCCATCGCCGGCTCGTCGAGGCCGGCATGGAACGCGCCGGACTCCCGGTGCTCGGCGCACTCATGCGCGACGCGCAACTCGTCCTGCCCGAGCGGCATCTCGGCCTCGTTCAGGCCGGCGAGACCGCCGATCTCCAGGCGCGCCTCGACCGGCTCGCCGAACTCGCGGTGGCGGGCATCGACCTCGACGCCATCGTCGCGGCGGCCGGCGGCGATGTACCGGAAACCGGGGGCGCCCTGCCCCCGCCGCCGGGCCAGCGGATCGCGGTGGCCCGGGATGCGGCGTTCAGCTTCCTCTACCCGCATCTTGAAGCCGGTTGGCGCATGGCGGGGGCGGAACTGGTCCCGTTCTCGCCGCTCGCGGACGAGCCACCGCCGGACGCATGTGACGTCTGCTGGCTACCGGGCGGCTACCCTGAGTTGCATGCCGGCCGACTCGCGAGCGCCAGCCGGTTCCTGGATGGACTGCGCGCCTTCGCGCTCAGCCGCCCGGTCCATGGCGAGTGCGGCGGCTACATGGTCCTCGGACGTACCCTCGAGGATGCCGAAGGCGTCACGCACACCATGGCCGGCCTCCTGCCGGTGGACACCTCGTACCGGCGCCGCAAGCTGCATCTCGGCTACCGGGTGGCGCATCTGTGCGGGGATAGCCTGCTCGGCCAGCGCGGCGCACGCCTGATCGGCCATGAATTCCACTATGCCAGCGAGCTCTCGCCGGCCGCTGCGGAACCGGACGCCCTGGCCCGTGTCACCGACGCAGAGGGATCCGATCTCGGATTCGCGGGGCGTCGGATCGGCCCCGTGAGCGGGAGCTTCTTCCACTTCGTCGCCGGAGATTCGGAGTGAGTCTTCCTCGCCGCCGAAGATCGTAGTCCAGTCAGCCGTTTAGGCTGGATCACGCGGCGGTGCGGTCTCGCGAACCTGCGCGAGTCGCGCAGCGCTGCGAACCAGCGCCAGGACATCGCGCCGCATCTGCTCGTCGTCGATCTGCGCATAGGCCCGCAGCAATTCGATGGCGCCCTGACCACTCAGAAAACCGAACACGTCTTCCTGCGCGTTGGCGCGCGGCTCGCTCTCCTCGAAGAAGGCCGAGACCGGGACGTCGAGCAGGCGTGCGATCTCGCGGAGCCGCCCGGCACCGACCCGGTTCTGCCCCTTCTCGTATTTCTGCACTTGCTGGAAGGTCACGCCCACTGCGTTGCCCAGGGCGGTCTGGCTCATGCCCCGCGCTTTCCGCAGAGCCGTTATCCGGACACCGACCAGACGATCGACATCCGTGGTCTGCTTCGGCATCGGCGGACTGGCCGTTTCCTTCTCGCCGGAGGCGTCTGCGTCCTGCTCCGGATGCGCTGTGTTCGCCTCGCCGTCGCGCCGCTTCACCGTCCGACCCACCTTCCAAGACCGTAGAATTCGTTCGTACGGCGTGAACTGCGCAGAGCGCGAACAGCCGTTCTGCGGCACTTACCAGCCGCGCCGCAGTAAGACACCAAGTTATCAGGCTTCGCAAGTCTTAGTTTACATCTTCTAGTTTAAGTACACACAACTTTGCAACATTGTTGCTCAAATGCCCGCGGTTATCTCTGGAGCGTTTCTCGGGTGCGCCCTGTAGCCGCGCCGGGGCTCGCTAAAGCCGCCGAAACCCTAGTAGACTCTGCAGGCAGAGGAGAATGACATGTTCATCGCGATGAACCGCTTCAAGGTCGTCAAGGACGCGACTGCGGATTTCGAGGCCGTCTGGCTTGGACGCGACAGCCATCTCGGTGAGATGGCCGGCTTCGTCGAATTTCATCTCCTGCGTGGGCCGGAGCATGAGGACCACGTCCTCTACGCATCGCACACGATCTGGCGATCGCGGGACGATTTCGAGGCCTGGACCCGTTCGGAGCAGTTCCGGAAGGCTCATGGCCGCGTCCCCTCGACCAAGCCGCTCTATTTGGGCCATCCGCAGTTCGAAGGCTTCGAGGCGATCCAGAAGGTGGGCGGATCGAGCAGCACCACCCCGCAACACGCGGACGCCGTCTGACCGAACGAGACGGGCCGCCTCCACGACACCGGCCGCCGCTGCGGCGGCCGGTCCACGCCCTATGCGTCGGCGGCACGGCCGGACGACTGCACGGCGATAGGAAGCACATGTGGTAGCCGGCGCGACACTATTGCGGCCGCGTCCCAAGATCAGGCCGGACGGCTGTTCGCCATCTCCTTCGGTTGTGCGCCCTTGCTAAAGTAACGTGCCGAAATTGTGATGCCGGCCGCAGGCATAGTACGGAAACAAATTTTTTAAGACTCCGGTGAGGTGAATACCGGATTTCAGTTCATCGTTCATTACCGCTTCATAGGATGCGG